>NZ_JABUZE010000040.1:0-17989 GCF_014897805.1 Halomonas sp. 3F2F | reverse complement strand
GCTACGGGTCTGAGCGCACGATAAATTTTGAATAGCCACTTAGCGGGTATTGGGCGGCTAATAGCATTTGTCGGCATGATTACGCTGGCAGCGACTGGCTTGGCGACGCTGCTTTACACTTCTGAAAAAATCTTCCTCGTTATTAAGCTGGTTGGTGGCCTCTATTTGTTATGGCTGGCATATCAACTATGGGGCGCCGATACTGCCGCAAGTGATAGCGCTGAAATCCAGCACATGAGCTTATTTGAGCTGGCGCGACAAGAGTTCTTGCTTGCTGCTGGTAACCCCAAAGCCATTCTGATTTTTACCGCTTTCCTACCGCAGTTCGTGGAACCTAGCGGCAATGTCGGTCTGCAGTTTTTGGTGCTAGGTGTGCTGTTTTTAGTATTGGAATGGGTAGCGATTGCTGGTTATGCCTATGCAGGTAGCTTTTTGAGCCAGTGGTTTTCACGCCCCGCTATGCGGCGCTTATTTAACCGCGGCTGCGCAACTTTATTAGCCAGTGCCGGAGTAGGGCTATTGCTGGCTAAAAAAGGCTGAGTAAGCGTTAAGACTCGCTGTTTAAATACGCTAAATTCCTTTGCTGACTGTGATGAGGCTTGAATGAAAAAGGGCAATACCACCATCGCGTTAGCACAACTCCCGGTAGAAAAAGGCGCAGTGGCCGAGAACCTTGCAACACACCTTACCTACATTCAACACGCCGCTAGGCTTGGGGCTGATGTAGTGGTTTTCCCAGAGCTTTCGCTTACCGGCTACGAGCTTGAGCTACTAGAGCAACTGGCGATGCCCAAAAGTGCAGAGACCTTAAGTACGCTTTCTGCCGCTGCAGTTGCTCATAATATAGTAGTGATAGCAGGTTGCCCGCTGTTGAATGAAAGCAGTAAGCCCCACATAGGCGCTGTTATCTGTTTCCCAAGCGGAAAACGCGATTTCTATGTAAAGCAGCACCTGCACGAAGGAGAAGACGTTTACTGCTTGGCGGGTAATGAAAGCTACCAGTTCACGGTAAATGACACTCGCATAGCCTTGGCGATTTGCGCCGACTTCGCTCACCCCACCCACGCAGAAGTGGCAACTGCTCAGCAAGCAGATGTGTATATCGCCAGTGCGCTTATATCAGAAGCAGGTTACGAGCCTGATGCACAATTACTCGCCGCTATGGCAAAACGCCATCAGTTCCCAGTACTGCTTGCTAACCACATTTCCAACACAGGGGGCTGGCAAACGTGTGGCAAAAGTGGCGGCTGGAATACAGCGGGTGAGTTAGCGGTTGCGGCTAACGGTACCGAACCCAGCCTGGTGTTATGCAATGTTCAGCAAGGCATACTGAGTGGTGGGGCGGAGGAAGCATGAAAACACGACACCTCAGATGCGCCTGGACTCAGTCGTTCGGGAGATTGAAACACGACGCTCTCAATCTCGTGAAACCTCATCTGGCATATAACGCTGGGTCACGGCCCAGAATACTAGCGCCAATAGGCTTAACACGGCGCCTAAAATACACACTCCTTGCCAACCGAAATGGGCGTAGGTGGTGGTCGTGCTGATGGCTCCTAAGCCGCTACCGATCGAATAGAACAGCATGTACAGGCCTACCAAGCGACTATGCGCCTCAGGTCGGGTATGAAAAATCATGCTCTGGTTAGTGACGTGGAGTGCCTGCCCACCCATATCCAGCAACACGATCCCGATGATCAGCGCCCATAGCGACCATTCCATCAGCGATAGTGGCCACCATGCTAGTAGCAGCAATACCAGAGCAACTGCACTGGTACGCTGGCCGAGTCCTTGATCTGCCCATTTCCCGGCGCGAGCGGCTGCTAGGGCACCTACTACGCCAGCTAAACCAAATGCCCCAATGACCGTATGAGAAAATTCATAGGGCGGTGCGCTAAGTGGCAATACCAGAGCGCTCCAGAAAACGTTGAAGGCAGCGAACATCAGTAGGGCCAGCACACCGCGGATTTGCAGCACCCGTTCTTCCCGCAATAGTTCGAGCATCGAGACAATCAGGTGTGGATAGCTCATGGAACCTGACGCAGCTTCCAACGTTGGTAGTCGACGCCACAGTGGCAGAGCGAGTACCAGCATTATGGCTGCAGAGCACAAGTAGACACCCCGCCAGCCGGCTAGATCGCTTACACCACCAGCGAATATTCGGGCAAGTAGTAAGCCAATAAACACACCGCCTTGCGCTGCGCCGACTACACGTCCCCGTTCATGAGGAGCTGATGCACTAGCTGCATAAGCGATTAACCCTTGTGTCATTGCCGTACCGAGCAGGCCAACACTGAGCATTCCTGCCAGCAGCATAGCGGTGGATTGTGACAGTGCTACAACGATGAGGGCGGCCACCAACGCCAGCAATTGTAACGCCATAAGACGACGGCGGTTAACTCGGTCTCCTAGTGGCACGAGCAGGAGCAAGGCTAAAGCACAGCCGACCTGAGTGGCCGTGACCACACCGCCAACGGCTGCATAACTGATAGCGAAATCTTGGGCTAGAGCATCTAGCAGTGGCTGTGCGTAATAGACGTTCGCGACGCTTAAGCCGCTGGCCGCGGCGAACAGCAACACTAAGCCGCGTGGCATATCTGTTCGGATAGCAGGTGCACTGTCATCACAATGAGATGGCAGTACCGTGGACGCTTTCATAACTACCCTCCAAATAATCTGGTTTCAAAAAAAAACTAGTTGGATGGTAGGTATACTGGTTTTAAAATGCAACTAGATAAAAATTGCCGCAATCGAATGAAAGGCGAATGTCATGTCCCGTCGTAAGTCCATAGATAGTGAAACCTGCCCAGTAGCACGCTCTGTCGATATTGTCGGAGATCGGTGGTCGCTGCTCATCGTACGAGATGCTTTTGACGGCATGAGACGATTTCGTGACTTTCAGCGCAGCCTAGGCATGGCTCGCAACATTCTGGCCGAACGCCTGCATCGATTGGTTGAAGCGGATATCCTGGAAACTCGGCCGGCATCGGATGGCACGGCCTACCAGGAATATGTCTTGACTGCTAAGGGGGAAAGTCTATTTCCTGTGGTGGTTGCTTTACGCCAGTGGGGGGAGCGCTACTTGTTCGCTCGTAGCGAGCAGCACTCCACACTTATCGACAAATCAACGGGGCAGCCTGTGCCCTTAATGGCTCCCCAAGCTGGTGACGGCAATGTGCTGACCCCAGATGCTGCTATGGTTAAAAAGCTGCAGTAATAGCAATCTCGTATTGTGCTGTTTACGACAATTCGTAGCGGTGATCTGCCTGTGGCAGCAGGGGTAGCAAAAAACGAAACGTGCTTTTTCCCCAAGTAGTGATGGTGTCGCTTGTGAGCTTTTGGAGCAAGGTCAAATGAGTCTGGAAAATATCGCGGCTCGGAGTGGCTTCGGTAGTCTTCCTACCATGCGACATCATTTCCGGAAATGCCTAAACACTAGCCCGAGTAGCTACCGTAAAGTGTTTGTCGGGGCTTCTCTCAGCACGGTTGATTGATGCTCGATGTTGGGCGGTATTCATCGCTCCTAACAAGGTCTACACATAAAACGCCCAATACTTGCATTCCACCACACCCGCGCAAAGCTGCGTAGGCGTGGAGAATACAAACGTTGTGGCTACTTCCATTTATGATGAGTGCGCGTGACGCGAATCCTCAGGTGCCTCGAGCCGGTCGTTCATTCCGTAGTCTCGGATGACGGAAGCGACACGCAGTCGGTAGTCGGCAAAGATATCCTGTCGACCAGCTTTCTGAGCCGCTCGGTGAGATTCAAGCGAACGCCACTGCTTCACGGCATCTTCATCCCGCCAAAAAGACAGCGACAGCACTTTGCCGGGTTGCGTCAGACTCTCGAAGCGCTCAATCGATAGAAAGCCGTCGATAGCTTCCAAATCTTGGCGTAATGCGCTGGCAGTATCCAAGTAGTCTTGATAACGCTCATTATGTGGAAGCACTTCGAAGATCACAGCGATCATGGCAGATTCCTTGTATTCATAAATTCTTTATATTCATAAGTTCTTTTATTCTCAGATTCTTTATATTCACAGCGTCGTTACGTCGATACGTTCATTACATCGACAGCTTCAATGCCCAAGGTGCCGTCTACCACTTCTACAAAGCTACGCTCCTCTTTGAGGATGAATCGTTGCTCTTGGGCCATTGTGAAGTTCGCGTGTCCTCCTTCATCAGATCTCAGCCGAGCGCGATAGGCCTCATAGGAAGCTAGGCTATCGAAGGCAATTAGGCCCCAGGCGATATTGTTGGTGCCCTCTAAAGGCAGGAAGTAGCCAATAAGATGGCCGCCACACCAGGGGATGATTTTTCCCCAGTTTTCCGCGTATTGCTTGAAAGCGTCGCGTTGGAAAGGGTCGATCTCGTAGCGAATGATGCAGGTAATGCTCATCTGATTATCTCCGTTGAAAGGCAACGGAGACGATACCTAATTGCCGCACCCAAATGGTTCGACTAAGATCGAACCATGAATGAAGCCCCTAACATTGTGCGCGTTGCCGCACTGATCGGAGATAACGCTCGGGCGGAAGCGCTCTGTGCCTTAATGTCTGATCGCGCGCTAACGGCGACTGAACTGGCAAATATGGCCGGTGTGACTAAGCAAACCATGAGCTTCCACCTCAGAAAGCTACGAGAGGAAGGACTACTCGCGGTCGAGAAGCAGGGGCGCCACCGCTATTTTAGGCTGGCGGGGCCACATGTTGCTGAACTTTTGGAGTCGCTGATGGGCCTCGCTTTCCGAGGCGACGATAGGCATCTGTCTATCGGCCCGCGCGACCCCGCGCTGCGCAAGGCCCGCGTTTGTTACGACCACCTTGCAGGGGAGCTGGGGGTTTTTGTGTACGAGCAGATGCTCGAGACAGATATCCTTCAGCAGCTTCCAGGCGGACTACAGCTGACTAAACAGGGACGGCTGTGGTTCCAGAAACATGGCATTGATGCAGACGCGCTGGCTTCTTCGAAGCGATCATTTTGTCGAGCGTGTTTGGATTGGAGCGAGCGTAGGAATCATCTTGCCGGCGCGCTCGGGGCGGCGCTGCTTGCGCGAATTCAGGCGCTTGGCTGGGCGAAACGGGAGGAAGACTCCCGCGTTATCGTTTTCAGTGCCAAAGGGGAAGCGTCGCTGCGGGCAATGTTCGCAGTGAACAACATGCCACTTACTCCCGACACCTCACCATTAGAATCCTTCTCGCTTGTTTGTAAATAATGTTCATTTTTCAGTGCTTGTAGCTACTTACTACCGCAGGCATTATCAGCGCTCGTGATTGCTGGCCGAAGGCGGCAACCATAAGGATTTCGTCGCACTGGGGGGAAGTAATGGGGAAGCTCTTTTCACTGATCGTACTACTGGCAATTGGCTACGTGGGCATCTATATCTATTACGGTGTCGCCGTAAAACAAGAAGTGCAGCAGCAATTGGATGATCGCGGTCTGTCTTCGGTGAGTGTTGATAGCGTTGAGTATGGTCTATTTGCGCCGATTAACACCTCTGCAGAACTGACAGTAACCGTTACTTACCGCGGTTCTCAGGCCGCAGTGAACATGGTGGTGCAAGGGCACCCGGTGTTTTCAGACGACGTTAATGTTGAGCTCGATGGTCTTCAAGCACTGAGACTGGGGATAGGCTTCGGGCAGTAGGTTTTACAACGTCCGTTTTCACTTACAACACCGCGTGGCAAACGCGTTTGCCGCTCGATCAGAGACACGTGGCTAATTTATGCTTTCCAAAATTATGAGTGGCGGCCAAACAGGCGCTGATAGGGCGGCTCTCGATGCTGCCTTAACATTAGAATTTCCCATTGGTGGAACGTGTCCGGTGGGCAGAATGGCCGAAGATGGGCCAATGAGCAGTATCTATACCCTCGAAGAGGTCAGCGGTGATTACCGTCAGCGCAACCATCAAAATGTACAGAACGCGGATGGCACCGCTATCTTCTATGCGTCTTATCTTCAAGGGGGAACAGAAGCCACTGCACTTTTCTGTATTCAGCAATCAAAACCCTACAAGCTAATTGATATTGAGCTGATAGATCCACTGCACGCAGCGATGTTGCTGGCCGACTTTGTGCATGATCGCAACATTAGCGTCTTAAACGTGGCAGGCCCCAGAGCCAGCACTTGCCCGGTAATGTACGCGTACGTTAAGCAAGCGATTGAACTGGTTATTAAGCAGTCACGTTAGGCTAAGCTGTCACTGAGTGGCAACTAAACGTGCTCATAATCTGAATTCGGCAACGTAAAGGAACAGACCTATGCACCTGCATGAAAAGCTTAATTACGTCGAGTTTGCAGCGAAAGATTTAGCGGCGACAAAAACGTTTTTCACGGCGGTGTTCGGCTGGGAATTCGTCGATTACGGCCCTGAATACAGCGCGTTTTCCAACCAGGGATTAGATGGCGGCTTTTATCATTCAGATGCCTGCAGTCGAACCGCTAATGGCGGCGCACTGCTGGTTTTCTATAGCGCGGATATTAACGCAACGCTCGAAAAGGTAGAGCAAAGCGGCGGTGACGTCATTCAGCCTATTTTCGAATTCCCAGGCGGCTTTCGCTTTCACTTCCTAGAGCCCAGTGGCAATGAGTTTGCGGTTTGGTCAGAGGCGCGCACTTAAAACGCGAACGCCTCAGAGCTCTTTTAAACCCAGAGGTCTTTTAACCTCAAAGATCTTTTTAAAGAGGAGTACATGAGTGGCCTTTTCTGATGCCGAAAGAGATGCACTATTGAGTGTCAAAGGCGTTGGCCCTACCGTCCTCAAGCGTTTTGAAGAGATTGGTATTGACTCATTTGCTGAGCTGGCCGCCCGCCAAGTTGATGAGATAGCAGAAATGGTGGCCGCCATGCTGCACACCACCTGCTGGAAAAACAGCCCGCAGGCAAAGGCAGCTATTTCTGCTGCTATTGCCAGGGCGCAAGAGGGGGTGTGACACACCGCAAATGTAGCGAGCAATCAATGGCTAGAATGCTCGCTACCTGTGTCATCAGGCTAGCTAGCGTTAAGCGCCAGCCAAACATGCTCATAGCCAATCGATAACGCCACGGCGACCAGCAGCCCCGCCATTACCCAGTTGAAGCCCTTAATGATCCCTGCGCTTTGAATGCGCTGGCCAACCAAACTGCCCATCAAGACATAACTGCCGGGTGCGCCAGCGGCTAATATTGCCAGCCCGAATGCCCAAACCACCAAGCTAAGCCCTTCAATACCCGCCGCAGGAAATTGCAGTGTAGCAAGGGGTAGGGTGGCAATAATGGCTTTTGGGTTAAGCAGTTGCATCACCAGCCCATCGCGAAAACGCAGCAGATGTACGGTGTGGTCATGGTTGTTTAACTGGGTGTTTAAGTCGCTACTTAAATCAGCGCTTGAACGGGCAATTTTTATTGCGAGATAAACAATATAGCTACACCCCAACGCGCTCACAACGATCAGTGCTTCATTGTCGATCCAAGCGGCGCCTGCCCAGCCCAATAGTAATAAGTAAGTAAACATCGCGGTGCCTACTCCCAGACAAAAACCGAGCGATTTTTTGGCTTGGCCATTGATGCCAACGTTTAAGCCCAGCAGATTCACAGGCCCAGGCGTATACATAGCGCCCAGGGCATAGGCGACGATTCCTAGCATGGTGAAGCCTCGTTTGTTTAATGGCAGTTCTAAAACTGGGGATTAACGCGCGATATCGCGTTGGTATTGGTGGGGTGTCATGCCATAAATGCGCTTAAAGCGCCGATTAAAATGGCTAAGGTCGGCAAAGCCAAAGCGTAGCGCCACTTCGTTAAGTGGGGCACCGGCGTCTAGTGCAGTACGCGCCGCATTGATTCGGCAATTAATCACGTACTGATGGGGGGTAATGCCGTAATGCTGGCGAAACAGGCGCAAGAAATGGTACTTGGATAAATGCGCTGCCTGGCAAATATCATCCAGCGACATATCGCTTTCCAAGTGGGCGTGGATATACTCCTTAGCCAGACCTAGCAGGGCATCAGGTCGACTTGTGATGGGGTTGGGTTGTGAAATGCCGCCGAGTTGAACGGTTCTCTCGATAACCCGATAAAGCGCATTTTCCTGATCAATACAGCTACCTGCTTGGGAGGTGACCAAGCGCGCCAGTTCCAAAATGGCGTGGCGCAGTTGCACATCCTGAATCAGCGTTTGGTTGGAACGAAAATCCGTGGCATGTTCGCGCCCAAGCGCATCTGCGAACAGCGGCTTGACCTGTTCTGGATGGGCATAAACCATCAGGTAGTCCAGTGCATGCTCACCGCCTGGTTGGCCATCGTGAACCTCCTCAGGGTTGAACAGAATCACATTGCCCGGCGGGCTTTTGTGGAACTGCCCGCCGCTAAAAAAATCCTGACGCCCGGCCAGCGTTACGCCGAAGGCAAACTCCTCATGGGCATGACGGTCATAGCTGAAATCTTCAATTGCCGCCTGAAGCACCGTCAGTGTTGGCACATGCTGACTTTTGATGAATTGAAACCGGCTTGTATTTGCCATGCCAAACCCTCCTGATAAGTCACACCACCTAGCTTATGCGCTCCTGGATATCAAATGCTTGTACATAATTGCTAACTAACCTTGAGAGACTCGCTAGCCTCATCATGCAGCATCACGTATGTTAATAGTCTCTTAACTGTCATCGTAAAAGGATCATTCACCATGTTCACTGGTTTGAGCGCTTTTCCGCTAACCCCCATGAACGAGCAGGGCATACATGAGCATGAGTTTGCTCGTTTAGTGGAACGCCTGGTGGAAGCGCGGGTGGATTCTATCGGCGTGCTGGGGTCTACGGGCAGCTACGCTTATTTAAGTGGTGAAGAGCGCGCCCGAGTCGCCAAGCTATGCGTTGAGCATGCCGCCAGCGTGCCAGTGGTGGTAGGCATAGGTTCGCTCCGTACCCGTGATGTACTGGCCAATGCAGAAAGCGCCCAGCAAGCAGGCGCTAGTGGCGTGCTATTGGCGCCAGTGTCTTATCAAAAGCTGACCGAGGATGAGGTATTTGGCCTTTTCGAGACGGTTTGTCGTTCGCTGAGTGTGCCGCTATGTGTCTATGACAACCCAGGCACTACGCACTTTGAATTCAGTGATGAACTGCATGGTCGCATCGCTCAACTGCCCCAGGTTCACTCGATTAAAATTCCTCCAGTGCAGAATGATATCGCCGCCGCACAGGCGCGCGTAGCACGGCTGCGGGGATTAATTCCCAGCGACGTAACCATCGGCATTAGCGGCGACCCAGCGGCCGCCACGGGCATGCTTGCTGGCTGCGATGCCTGGTACTCGGTGATTGGTGGGCTATACCCTGAAACTGCGCTGGTGCTAACCCGTGCCGCCCAAGCGGGAGACGCAAAAGACGCCAACGCGCTTTCCGCTGCACTTGAACCGTTATGGGCGCTCTACCGTGACTTCGGCGGCAGCCTGCGGGTAGTCGCTACCATTGCAGAACTTACCGGAACAGTAAGCCAACCCTGTTTGCCCCAGCCGCTACAAACGCTGCAAGGCGATGCACGGAAAAGGGTGGCGGCGGTGATTGACGCTTTGCAACTAAGCTAACGCGTTTATCGATGGCAGGCCCTGGCTAAAGTGCTGATTTCCCCAGGGCCTGTTGCAGATGCGGATTAAAGCCCTTGAGCGCCGCGCCGTAGCCAATTATGCACGAAGGCTAGCTTGCGCATCGCTGCGTCGGAAAGCACAAACGGATAAAGATCCGAAAGCCCCATCGAGCGGTTTACATGATTAACCCCGGCGACTAATGATGCCGCGATGTGAATCAAGCGCTCAGCGTCCGGTTCGGCGTAAGCATCCCAACCATAGGTGTTGGGCAAGGCTGGAGAGGTCATGCCCGCCGACACAAAACTATCGGTGATATCGGTCAGGTGCAGCAGGTGCGAGGTGGTTTCCGCCCAATCCTCATGAGGGTGGGAGGAGGCATAGGTAGACAGAAACCGCTGCCGCCAATCCGCAGGCGGGCCATTGTGATAATAGTGCTGCAACGCTGCTGGATAATCCTCGCGCTCATCGCCAAACATCTCACGAAACGCATCAAGAAAGTCATCCCGTAAGCTCAGCCGCCACCACAGCATATGGGCGATTTCATGGCGCATATGGCCAATCATCGTGCGGTAAGGCTCTGCCAATGCCTCTTTGCGAGTTGTGCGTAACACCGCATCAGCCTCTGCGACACTGATGGTAACCACACCGCCCACATGGCCCATGGGCACCGGCGTTCCCCCTTCGGCCAGCATATGAAACACGGGTGGCGCGCCAGGGTCTTCCGGGCGAAACCAGTTCCAACGGCCAAGGTTGTCGATTACCCAGCGTTTAGCTGCCTCCGTTTGCGCCCAGTTGGGCATGGCATCTGAAATGGAAGGGTCGGGTGCTAGGGCTGTCATTGCGCAGGCACGGCAGAATTCACCTTGCTTAGGCGCAATCCAGTTGCAACCAATGACTTCGCGGTTGGCGCAGAAGGGCGGCATCGGCAGAAAGGCACGTGCTTGCGGGTCGTAAGCCACAGGCACGCCATCTGCGGTCACCAAATTATCAAACCAGAGTGAACCGGCACCGACCGGATTAGAAAACACACGCATAGGTCGGGTATCTCAAAAGAAACGAGCCTTCAGTCTAGGAGCCAATGCCGCGTTAAGCCAAACACATCTACCTTAATTTCTGTGTGGTTGGGCAAAAGCAGCGTAACTGTTGGGGCTTGCTATCACGCCATTCTCCACGCTTATGAAGGAGGCGCTTCAACGAGATCCCTAAGCTGCTCACTTAGAGGATTGTCTTTCTTGTAGGCTAACAGTAGCGGCGGGGAAGTGCCCCCGTCGGCAAGCGGTATGGCTACCAGCCCGTGAGCCATCGACGCGGCGCTGGCGGGCAGGGTGGTAATGCCAATACCGGCGCCAACGAAGCACAGCATACTGCCGATATCGGGCACATCCACAACATGGCTGAGAGAAACCCCTGCTTTATCGGCCAATGTCTCCAGTTGGCGCCTAAGAAATGTTCTTTGCGTGGCGGGTTGGAGTAAAAGCCGCTCGCTGGCTATCTCGCCAAAATTGATGGAAGGCTTTGCCTGCAGCCGATGGCCTGGGGGGAGTAGCACGAGCAGCGGTTCATCTCCCAGCCTGGAAACCGATAAACCCGCTAGAGCGTTCTCGTCCAGCTCAGCTCGTAGTACCACAGCGTCAAGCTTACCTGCTTTCAGCGATGCGATATGTGAGAGGGCATTCCCTTCGCACAGCTGCAGTTCGATCAGCGGGCGCTCGGTGAGCAGTTTAGCCAGGGCAGAGGTGAGGGATTTGGAGAAAATCGCGCTGGCCGAATAACCAAGGCGCAGCATGCCGATTTCACCCTGGGCTGCCTGCCTGGCAACGCCGATGCTTCGTTGTGCAGCACTGAGTATCTCCAAGCTTTCACCAAGAAAGGCCTCGCCTGCTTTGGTGAGATGCACACCTCGGGTATTGCGCTCAAACAGCTTCACACCCACGGTTTCTTCTAATGACTTAATGCTCTGGCTCAGCGGCGGCTGGGTAATATGCAATCGCTCGGCAGCGCGCCTGAAGTTAAGCTCCTCAGCAACGGCAACAAAGTGCTTAATCTGTTTCAGTTCGACCATCTCGTCGCTCCTCCAGTGACCACAACATACGCTGATTTCTGATGCTGCACTCTGTCGAAACAGCTATCACTGCGATACCGATTCCGACCTTCATTCGAGCCTTGAGCGTACGTATGATAATGCCTGTCTCAACAGGAATAAGCCATGCGTACGGCCTTAATCATTGGATCGCTCGGCGCTTTTTTTAATTTGTACCAGCTTCAGGCGCTGTTTCCAGCGTTAGTCGAGCGGTTCGGAACAACAGCCACTGGCGCTGGCTGGTTAACGATGGCCTCGTTGCTAGGAATGATGGTTACCGCGCCACTGACTGGCGCTGTAACAAAACATGCTAACCCTTCGACCTTATTGATAGCTGGCTTTCTCACATTGGCCGCGATTAACGCTTCAATGGCATTGACGACTAGCCAAGACGTGCTTTTTGTACTGCGGCTAGGCCAAGGCATTGTCATTCCCTTTCTATTAACCGCAACGATGAATTTGGTCTCTCAGCGGCCAAGCAGTTTTGTGCCGCTGTACGTGACCGGCACCATAGTTGGCAGCACACTCAGCCGGTTTTACCCTGCTTGGTCGGTTGGTGCCATGGGTTGGGAGCTGGGCTTCTTAAGCTCTGCATGCCTAATGATGCTATCGGCGGTGGCGGTTTATCTTCTTCCGAAAATTACTTATCTGAAAACAACTGGCGCTGAACCAATGCAGCGTACTGAACGGCATCAAACGTCGGAGGCATATACAAGGCGCGCGCTTACTGACAGTACGCTGCTCATTGCCTATCTCGCGGGTTTTGCACTGCTCTTCACGCAAAGCGCGGTGTTTACGGCACTGGGTCTATGGCTTGCCCAAGAACCCTATCATTGGAATTCACAGCAGATCGGCACGATCTATCTGGCGTGCCTGCCCTCACTTGTCTGCGTGCTCACTGCCAGCGTATTGCGGCGCTACCTAAGTGAAGTAGCGATTGCCATATCACTCATAGCGTTGATTTGGGCAGCGCTGTGGCTGATTAGCACGACACGCATGTCTATCATGCTGGGCGTTGCGCTGTTTGCCATAGGAACCTATATGTTCCAAACAGTGACGACCCAGTTATTAAGCAGCACGCGCCGCGTACCCGCCGGTGTTGCCGCTGGCATATACCTCTCTTGCTACTATTTAGGCGGCGCAATGGGCGCAAGCCTTGCGGCGTATGCCTTTGCGATATGGGCCTGGAAAGGAGTAATTACCAGTATAGCGATAGCCCAGGCAGTTATCTTTTGCCTAGTCATCGGCACCCGGCATTGCGCTAAAAAGCGCTGAGCGAAAATCTTCCTAACAGCTCATAGCTAGCGAGTGTTATTTGTATTATGGTTTAAATCCTCCCACGTTTAGCAGAGGTATTTGTCCAATGAACCATTGATGCCGCCGTTGCAATAACGGCCAGTCTCCATCCCCCCAGTAGCAAGGATCGTCTTTGAAATGGTTCTTGGGAGGGTTCTAGAGAGAGTTCTTGGCATCGTTGGAATCACACATGACAAATACCTATCTCACCTTAAAAGGTGTTTCCTACGTTCTGTCGGATGGCAGAACGCTTTTCACTGATCTTCACGAGCAGTTCGATAACCGCCCAACCGGGTTGGTGGGGCGTAATGGTGTCGGCAAAACAGTCCTAGCCCAAATCCTCGCGGGCCTAGTGCAGCCAACCACTGGCCATTGTCAGCGCCCCGGCAGCGTCCATTACCTTGCCCAGCAGGTGGCGCAGCCGCAGGGCGCTTGTGTCGCTGATCTTGCCGGTGTTCGAACAACGCTGGATGCGCTGGCACGCATTGAGGCGGGCAGCACAGCGCCGGAGGATTTTGAGACAGTCGAGGATCGTTGGGATATGCCCCAGCGATTCCGCCATGAACTCGAACGCAATGGCCTGGGCTATCTTGAAGCCAGCACACCAGCGAACACACTGAGCGGCGGCGAAGCCATGCGCGTGGCCTTAATGGGTGCAATGCTCTCGAATGCCGATTGCCTGATTCTTGATGAGCCAAGCAACCATCTCGACCGACCCAATCGGCAGGCACTCATCGAACAGCTGCGGCGCTGGCCGCGTGGGCTGATAGTGGTTAGCCATGACCGACAACTGCTGGAAGCCATGGAGCGTATCGTGGAACTGTCGCCCTTAGGGCTGCACAGCTACGGTGGCAACTACACGTTCTATGCTCAAGCCAAAGCGCACGAGCAGCAGGCTGCCCTTGATCAGCTCAGCCAGCGAAAGCTCGAACGCCAACGCGAAGAGCGCGCGATGCGCAAGCAGCGTGAACGTCAGGAGAAACGCCAGGCTCGCGGCAACCGGCTGGGCAAGGAGGCCAACCAGGCTAAGATCCTGTTAGATCGCCAGAAAGAGCGCAGCGAAACCTCGGCGGGCGCGCTGCGCCAAAAGCAGGCGGCCAGTCAGGCGCAGCTGAATCAACGTGTGCGTGACGCCGCAAAGCAGGTTGAAAACGAGCGACAAATCAACCTGCATGAAATACCCGTTACCCAAGCCGCCAAGCGCTGTTTGGCGGAGTTAGAAAGGGTTGAGCTACCGTTCGTTATGGGCGCTACTCGGCACATTAATCTAATGCTGAAAGGGCAGCAGCGACTAGGCATCGTCGGCCCGAATGGCTGTGGTAAATCCACGCTGCTCCGCGTGCTGGCGGGCCAGATTGAGCCCTTGTCAGGAGCCTGCAACATAACGCCTGAAAGCGCCTATCTCGACCAGCAACTGGGGAATTTAGACCCAGCAAAGACGTTGCTTGCACAACTGCAGCAAGCCAACCGAACCGCGAGTGAAGGGGGCCTGCGCATGCGGCTTGCCCAGCTAGGTCTGGACGCGCAAAAAATCACCACGCCCAGTGGGCGGCTAAGCGGTGGCGAGCGCCTGAAAGGCGCACTGGCCTGCATCCTCTACGCCGATTGCCCACCGCAACTACTGCTACTGGACGAGCCAAATAACCATCTTGACCTGCCTTCAGCACAAGCACTGGAAACCATGCTGCGCAGTTACCAAGGCGCGTTAGTGGTGGTATCCCACGACGATGCCTTTCTGGAAAACCTAGCGCTAACAGACCGCCTGCTAGCAACCGAGCAAGGCTGGCAATTGGAGCCGGTTTGATCTAAGTATTCGAGGTGTGATGCATTACTAAAAAACGGCGTAAGTCTAAACAGCTTGTTGGGGACAGCTATACAGGGAAGCCATGATGACTTCCATCGGGAAGTTCTATATCGACACGGACTCGGCCGCCTAGCGCTTCGACGTAGCGTTTGAGTGAACTAAGGCGCATATCCTGGCCAACTTTCTCAAGTCCTGCGACGGTGGGTTGTTTTACTCCCATCGCAATAGCTATGTCTGCTTGGGTTTTCTCCGCTAGCTGACGAATTTCGGCAAGCCTGATCTCGAATAACATATCGTTGGCTTTCGCCTCAGCTGCCGCAACGATCTCTGGCTTTTCTTTTGCTAACAAGTCTTCCAGTTTGCGTGCCATGGTTACCACCTCACTTTAGTGTTTCCAGGTGAGCCGTATATTCTTTATCGGCGACTGGAATCATCTCATTATAGAAGCGCTTGTCATTTCCACCTTTATCGCCTGCGCATAGCAAGATGCCTGTGCGACGTGGATCAAACGCAAAAAATACTCTGATAGGACGTCCCTGGCACTGAACACGCAATTCCTTCATGTTGGAATGCTGCGAGCCGTTTACAGTGTCAGCGTGCGGCCTTGAAAGCATCGGGCCTCGTTCACGTAGAAGAAGTACAGAAGCCAGAACGTTCTCACGTTCAATTTCTTCCAATGAGAAGAACCACGCTTCAAATGTGTCTGTTTGCTCGATAGACCACATGGAGACCTCTTTTGTTTATAGGTTTTATCCTATATAGGCTATGCCCTATTATCAAGAGATTTTCTCAAACTAGGAAGAGGGCAAAACAGCTAATCAAATTATGCCTATCTTCAGGTAGCCAACCCATCATCCCCAACTATAAAAACGCCCCGTAGGAGGTGGCTTTAGCCCGCGACGATTCAAACACTGAGCCATCAACAGGCACCGCTTCCCAGTGAACCTGCCTGTGTGCATTCGCCAAGGCTGCAAAGGCTCAGTATCATAAGCAGCCAATCCAACCACAGAAGTTTCCTCCCATGTCATGCCCACCTTGCCCCAATTGCCAATCTGAATTCGTCTACCAGGATCAAAGCCTGTTTATTTGCCCGGAATGCGCCCACGAATGGAACCCTTCCGAGGTTGAAGCGGAAGATACCGTCACGGTGAAAGATGCCAATGGCAGCCTGCTTGCTGAAGGCGACAAGGTAACGCTTATCAAAGACCTCAAGGTCAAAGGCAGCTCAATCGTGCTTAAGATTGGCACCAAGGCGGTCATTAAGCGGCTCAAAGAGGGCAAAGACCACCAGCTCGACTGCAAGGTCGATGGCGCTGGCGACATGATGGTCACCGCCCAGTTTGTCAAAAAAGCCTGAATAGATGGCAATTTGTGTTAGCACAAAGCGTTCTGACCAACTTGATGAAAGCATCCGATCACGAGATATGGATGCTCACGCTGTACAGTAAAACGGAGCGTGCCAGTATTCCTGGGCACATGCTCAAGCAAATAGCGGAGGCAATCAAAAATGGTTGATAGAAACCTTGGGGCAGAGATTCTAGACGGTATCAATGAGATCAAACAGTTCAAGAAAGGCAAAGTAGCTCTGCGAACTCATGAGTTAGCAGAGCCCTCACCCCCTCAAATAATTCGGCATAAACTGAACCTATCGCAATCAGCCTTTGCAGGTCTTCTTGGGGTCAGCATACGTACACTTCAGGACTGGGAACAAGGCCGCAGAGAGCCTCAAGGCCCGGCAGTTGCTCTGTTGCGAATTGCTGAGCAACACCCTGAAGTCTTTGAGCAACTTCACTAAATAAAACAATGTGTTTTGCTAAGGGCGCCCGGATGCTCGCCATCACCAAAGGTTTGAAAGCCGTGAAAGTGGCTACCTGCCATGCCACAGCTTATTAGCATCGATTAGCCTGCTAATGGGAATTGCCGTTTTGTATGCTACCGCTTGCCTGAATCACCTTCACTCGCCTAGAGAGCTATCATGGCGGTTAGACTCAACAGGTAACAACAGGTCCTAAAAGGCACTGTGAGATGGCTATCCATGGGTAGCCATTTAAAATGCGAGGCGATATGAGGTGTCAGGCGTTTGAGTACATCGTGGAGTACAACAAACAACGGCGGCACAGTGCTAACGGGATATGATCAGCCCAGAGACTTTCGAAGCCCGAATGATCGCTTAAATCAGTGTCAACTATTGCTGGATAAAGTCGCATGGTTTCATGAAAGGTGTGTCTATGAAAGACGATAAGCTAGGAGAAACGACTAAAGCTTTAGTTGATGGCGGCGGCGTAAATTCGATTTCACCATCACTCTTCACCGAAGTATTCGACGCTTTTGAAGAAGCCGTTGTCATTACCGACGCAAGTCGTCGTATGGTTTATGTGAATTCTGCGACAGAGCGGCTGTTTGGATACTCAAAGAACGCGCTGTATGGTGAAGAGGCAAAAATACTGTACGCCGATGAAAACGATTTTTTCGAACAAGGTCGGATACGTTTTAATACTTCTAGCAAAATAGCTGCGGAGAACTACAGAGTTGCATATCGGCGCTCGGATGGAGAGCAGTTTTTTGGCCTGACGACGGGGGCAGTTATGCGGGCTAAGGATGGGACAGTAACCGGATTTATTGGTATTGTCCGCCCAGCTCGCTCAACAGATCAATCTTTGGATACCCTACAAAAGATCCAAAACATAACTTCAGATGTCGCGCTGAGCCAGAGTAATAAAATAGAACGATTGCTTCGGGTTGGCCTGGACCATTTTGGTCTCGAAAAAGCGATTGTTTCTCGTATTGTGGGAAGCCAATACACCATCGAATACTGCGTTGATCTCAAAGGAGAGCTGGAACCATTAACAACGTTTGACTTATCGGGAACTTATTGTGTTCACACGTTAAGTGCGGGTAAGTCGGTCGGTTTTCATTTCGTGGCGAAAAGTGAAATTCAAAACCATCCATGCTACGCAAACTTCAAACTGGAGTCGTATATAGGAGCTCCGATATGGTTGTCTGGCCAGCTATATGGAACTATTAATTTTTCTAGCCCTTCTCCGGTTGAGCCATTTTGCAGGGATGATCATATTCTTGTTGCGTTGCTTTCAGATACTGTTAGTTATCTCCTGTATAAGAAGCAGTCTGAGGAGGAAATGAAGCGTCTGGCAAGCATTGATGGATTGACTGGTTTGCCAAATCGACGCGCAACAATGGAGCGCCTGAGTGAACTAAGTGCCTAACCGAAAGTTTTCGTGCATAATGTATGTAGGA
>NZ_JABUZE010000037.1:0-8671 GCF_014897805.1 Halomonas sp. 3F2F | reverse complement strand
ACGTGAAGTAGGTCAACTACGTCGTAGGATGAACGCTTACGCTACTATGACCAAGCCCACTTTACTCACGCCTTTCAATCACTCGCCTATGAAACGCCGGCCGCCTATCGCAAGCGTAAACTGTCGCAAATTTACAAGGCGTAAAAAAACCTCGACGTTAAGCTGAGCCCTCAACTTACTCACCGAGGTCGCTCACATGTCTACTCGTCTATCTCAGCAGTCAGTGTATCGCCTTGTCCCACGCCTAGCTAAAAACCTGACTGCATTAGGCAACGTTGCGGAAGATTCAACGCTTAATCGCACCATCGTTCACTTAGTCAACCTGCGTGTCTCGCAAATAAACCACTGCTGCTTTTGCCAACACATGCATTCCCAAGAGGCCAGAGACGACGGCGAGCATCAAGTTCGCCTAGACGTGTTCCCGGCCTGGCGGGAAGCCCCCTGCTTTAGCACACAAGAACGTGCCGCACTCGCCTGGGCCGAAGCACTCACACTCATCAGCCAACAGCCCTCCATTAGCGACGACACCTATCAAAACGCGTTAACTGCCTTTGGTGAGCAGGGGCTAATTGACCTAACTGCGATTATTGTTCAAATCAACAGCTGGAATCGGATATCGGTGGGCTTTCAGTTTGCACCGGACATCCGTATCTAAGCCATCTTAGATACTTGACAATAAAATTTCAGATGGGTAAATAAAATGAACAGTGTGACGAAACAGCGTCAACAGCTACCTAATATTCTGGGTCTCTTATCCAGTTTATGTTTTTTCTTTGGCAGTCTTTTATTCCTACCCGACAGCGCTTTCTATGCAACCGTAGGCGTATGGTGTTTTGTGATGGGCTCACTCATCATGTTTATTATTTACGCAATGAGTATGAAAGATACGGGCAAGAAATACGTCTAATTGAGCCAATACTCGACGTTAAGATAGCCGCTGGGTTTTCATCTACCTAGCGGCTTATAAAAGGCCATGTGGCGAGCCCCCCTATGCATGGCTCGCTAGCACTTCCAGCTCTCAGTATTCGGTATAACCATCAAACGCTCGCCGCGTTCACAGCATTGCTGGCAACGTTAACCGGTACAACCTCACTGGGCGACCGTGGAATTCGATAGTATCAAACTGACTAAACCCTGCCTTCTCTGCGACCTTGAGTGATGCACCATTATCAGGCTCGATAATAACCACCACGGAAGCGAGTTGCTTCTGGCTAAATGCCACACTGAGTACCGCTTGCACTGCTTCAGTCGCCAAGCCCATGCCCCAGTATTGTTTAGCCAGCCGATAACCCAGCCCGATTTCCTCTACACCATTAACCTCTTCGGGGCTAACACCGCAAAAGCCAACAAGCTTATCAGTTCCCCTCTCAACCAAAGCCCACGGCCCAATACGGTGAGATATATAACACTCCAAACACCAGTCGATAAATCGCCGCGTTGCGGCTTCATCACAAACGCCTCGGATCGAGTGCTTCATGACGTCAGGATCACTGAGGATCTTGGTCAATTCGGGAACATCGTTTAAGGACAACGTTCGTATAACCAGACGCTCCGTTTCACAAATTTGCACCATTTTCTCCTTGGCACGATGCCCAAAGCCGCTGTTGCTGCGGTACTGCTTAGGCAGCCTTGAAAATCAACTTACCTTGTATTTCGTTTGAATAAAATTGTTTGGGAATGCGATCGCTTCGGCCTCTTCAAGCCTAATCTGTTGGTTAAGGCTTCCAAAAAGAGCTATACCGCCACCTAAAAGAATAGGTGCTTTTGTGATGGTCATTTCATCAATAAGCCCAAGATTGAGAAACGAGGTTATGGTTGAACCACCATCTATATAGACATGTTCAAACCCTTTGCTTTCTAGGTCAGCCATTAAGTCTTGAACCTCACCAGCGTACATTTCTACCTTGCCTTGCAGGTTTTCAGGAGGCTCGCTGATTGAATGGCTAAGCACGACAATATGAAGGTCACCGTATGGCCATTGGTCAGGCGCTAAATTCATACTCGAAATAACGTCCATGCACTTACGCCCCATCACCATACAATCAACGGAGTCAATAAAGCTCTGAAAGCCCATGTCGGGGTTCTCACACATATCTGCCTCTAAGTTGCCAGCGGTATGAAGCCAATCAACTCCTCCATCTGGGGTCGCAATATATCCGTCAGCACTTGTTGCTATATAGACAGAGCACTTCATAAACATCCCCGTAATTTACAAACCATGACCAAGTGCCAACTTAATGTGTGTAGAGAATTTCTCTGGACTTTCTTGAGGCAACATATGCCCTTCACCAACAACTTCGTTAATCACAGAGTTGACTAACAAATGAGCGGTTTGTTGAGCAATAAGCCTAAACATATCACGCGTTTCCGCCCCATAACCTATAACGATTGGAGCACTGATTTTGGAGACCAACTCAGCGTTTATAGCTGGCTGCTCTTGTTGATTCAGCTGGTGGGTTAACGTGTACGCTTTAGAAATCTGCAACGCTTGGATACTTTCGTCCTGAGTAGAGAAATAACCTTCTCTATTGCCTGAACCATCAATTAAGTGCTCAACCGCTAATTGCATATTTCCAGCATGAAAATTTTCAAAAACCGGACTAAACATGGCGTTGGCATCCGACTGCCAAGCATCCATTTTCTCTCCTTGTAAACAGCCTGGATAACCGGGCTCGTACAGGAACACGTTGGACAACGCTAAGTCATGTGTCACCAGCATATTAATGATGACATCCGCCCCGTAAGACCAACCAACAATATTAATGGGTTTATCTTTCGCCAAGCTCGACAGGAGTTCAGCTAAATCATTGGCATGTGTATTGAGGCCAAAATCACCTGAGCAAGGTTTACCAAAGTGCCTCAAAGTAACAGAAACCACCTCATAGTCAGCTTTCAGGTATTCAATATGAGGAAGCCACATAGCACTATCGTGAGCGCCCCATGAACCAGCACTAAGTACTCACCGGTTCCCTCTTGAAAAGAGTCCATTACAGTCATTCCTAAATCGGTAGCAAGATTTCCCTGTGCCCCAACTAGCACGGGATTGAGCACAAAACAGCACCTGAGAATGCCCTTAGAATCTAGGTCTGCTATTTTCCAGCAGTTAAGAATAAAGCTGCCGCTCTTCGCAATGCATTAACAACTCATTAAATTAACAGATGCTGTAGCATGGTAAGCGAAGCGCAAGGCCACTGCCGATGTCTACCATTAAGCCTTTACCACCAACTTTGGCCAAGTTTGAAGCCACCGCTTATTGTATACCCGAGCTTCAAAATCCGTTCGTTTTGGCCGTTTTGGATTTAATGTAATGGTGTAGCCAAACAGTGGCTCAACGCCAAAAGGAGCCACAATTATTACCTCTCCGTTGTCATCCAACGCTGCGCCTACAGCAGTTTCTACTTCTACCCAGAAACTCATGGCATCTTCGGTTGACGTATACGGATAATCCCTATTTCGCTCGTGCATTCTTGCTTGATTCTTTACTGACCAGGGAAAGATTGAGACGTCCCTTAATCCTTGCTCGATCTCACGATCACGAGAATCACTTACGTCGTCAGAGTCGAAGTAAATTAAATCAATGTCGTTCAATGGCGTACTCGCTGCAAAGTCATGTAGCTTGTCCCACACCAAATTTCTAACGAACCCAGCAGCGAGACACCAACCCGGCAACTTCTGCGCAGCCGCGATAGTCAGCGCCTCCATGCGATCAGGATCACCCATTATCCATTGCTTGATCAGCATTTCATGATCCATCTCTATACCCTACCAATGCGCCTATTTTGAATTGCTGGGTGGTGCTGAACCATCCAACGCTGGACACGTTATAACTCCCCCTACCCCTGCTGCTACAGATCAGATTCATGATTGATACCGTCACTAACCGGTACATCATCCAAATCACAGGGGTTAACGCCTTCCAAGCACCCAACATTGAACCCATATACATTGGGGTTCGAGCGCGTTTGGTGGTGGGTATAGATGTCGCAATGTGCGCAGAAGTAGTGCTTTGCGACGCTCGAATTGAACTGATAAAGCTTTAGATGCTCGGCGCCGCGGAGAATACGAAGACCGTTCAATGGTACATAGGCCATAACAGCGCCTTTGCGCCTGCAAATAGAGCAGTTACACCTTTTCGGGTCAACAAGACCCTCAGGCAGATCGAGTTCGAGCTCCACCATGCCGCAGTGGCAGCTAGCTCTGCGTCTAGGTTGAATGCTAGCTCCGCCCACTTGCTTGACCACAAGCCTTCTCCCTCGTATCTATCGCTGGCGAGGCGTTTTATAAGTTAGCATCAACTTCCTTCATCCCTAGAAGCACCGCTGCGCCAATCAAAAACGATCCAGATACCTTACCTAAGTACTGGCGTGCTGATGACTTTAGTTTCGTACTAATCCATTCAGCTGATTTACCGTAGGAAAACAAGAAAACCGCATCCATGATGAGATACGTAGCACTCAGTATCGCAAACTGATGCAGAAGGGGCTCAGATGGGTTGATGAACTGTGGAAAAAGAGCAGCGAAAAAAATAACGGCTTTAGGGTTTGCGGCTGAAGTGATGAAACCTTGCCAAAACAAGCTTTTTTTCGACCGTCTCTGATTCGCCACACCTACATGGCCCCCACTCTTTGAGAAGATCAACCTTAGGCCTAAGTACGATAAATATGCCACCCCCACCCACTTCACAACGATAAAGAAATCACTGGATTGCTGAACAATGCTCACCAAACCTATCGAGGCGACAATCATCTGTAAAAAATTGGCTGACAAATCGCCAGCGGCGGTAAATAGCGACCGTTGGAAGCCATTGCTAACGCTATTAGAAAGCATCAGAAGCTGGCTAGGGCCCGGTGTACTCATCAAAATGAGTACAGTGCTAACGTACAAAAGCCAAGTTTCCGTTCCCATAGCCCCTCACTTTTCACAATTGAAGTGTGTAACGCCCGCAAGCTCGACGAATTAAGGCTGAACCTCAAAAGGAGAAATGGCCGTGCCTTGGTTGTAAACCATTTTCCATTCACTTCCCTCTTTCCGCCATATTGATGTTCGCCGAGAATAGCTTGTACCTAAGCCGTTTTGACGACTGATAGCAACCCTATAAAAGAGCTGAATGAGATCAGCGCTCAATCTCCGATGTTCAAAGTCCTGAGATATAGCCGACCATGCGGATTCCTGAGGCAAACAATCAAGGACACGATCTAACCCGAAAAAATCGCCTGATGCTCCGATCTCCAGGAAATCCGAGGATAGCAGAGACCGTAGTTTCACCGCTGACCTGCGCACCTCGAAGCTAAGCAAAGCTCTTTCCTTTTCTATCAGATCCGCTTCGATTTCCATAGCTGATTACCCTTACGTCTAAACTCGACAACCTTCGCTGCTCATTGATTAGAGCCTGTAGAATAAATGGTTAGCTCCCCTTTTCCTTAAGCAAGTCGACATAAGCGCCTTCAATGAGCTGGGATAACTCGATACCGAGCCGATCCAATAGGCGGTGCGCGACTTCCGCACTGGACTGTGATGACTCACTGGAGGAAACTACCACTTCGAGTTCAAGAAAGTGTCCAAGGCCCTCCACTCTATCGAGATGTACACGAGTCCTGTCAACAAGATACAACGTGCGGTGTTTTCGAACACGACCAGCTTCACCATAAGCCAGCGCAAGCGTCTCTCGCAACGCCTCAGGCTCATCGGTTTGCGAGCGAACATAAAATGATTCTTTCGGCCCAGCCTGATTGGCGCGTCGGTAAAAAATGAGTTCGCCGTGCTTTTCTGAAAACACCCGAAGCTTCAGCCGACCAGCCTCACACTGGAAGAAAGTATCGTCTTGCAATATCTCGGTTGGCCCATTGTCCGCGATCTTAGCCACCCTGGACTCGAGCGCTTCAATGTTGTCGATACGTGCTTTGATCTCAATATTTCTGGCCATGGTAAGTGCCTCCGCCGCTTTCAGTGGCTTGTTCGGTGCAAACCCTTGAAATCTGCTGACTGGTCTATCAAGAGTCAATGCCCGGTGGGCCAGCAAAACTACAACACTACCTTTAACAGTTTATAAAACTCATCCACCTCTTTCTTATCCAGTGGTTCAAGCAATGCGGCAGAAGCGTGTTTAAACGAAACTTGCGCATCTTAATAAATGTTTGTCCCAGCAGTGGTAAGTGCCACCAGGCTGACTCTGGCATCACGAGGGTTTTCATGCTTCTTAACCAGCCCTATTTTCTCCATAGGATTTAAAAGGCGAGTAACCCCTGATGGGCTCAACCCGACCTGTTCAGCAAGATCGCTACGGCGTACTTTTTGATTAGGTGCGGTGTATAGCTGATTGAGAACCAGATAATCGGACAGGCCAATACCATACGCGGAAAGCGCACTGCCAATCCGTTTTTGGATTTTACTTTGCAGGCTGATCACACTTAACACCAATTCTGCCTCTATACTTTCCGGCATAGCCATTACTCTTGCGAGATCAAACATATCGCAAATAACTAGCCGTTAGCGGATGCTGGTAGTTTACAACCGGTTGAGAATCTCACTACACAGCGCAGCAATCGACCTGCCGGAGTCCAAACGCTTCTTCATGCCCAATCTTCTTACGTATAGGATCGGACTCTAAAGTGTAGCGCCACTCAATCTGGGGGTGACGTCGACCCCACCGTGAATTCGGCTTGCATTCAACGGTTTCGCCTCTGCAATGCCTGATTAAGCGACTCCAAACTATCAGGGCCATCATCTAACCGATCACTGCTGCATGACGCTAGTTCCCATGTCGCCGATGAGGTCAAATGTAGATGCACTGCGACGCATGATCCCGTCTCCCCATCGAGCAGTCCAGCGGGGATCCATATCAGGTCAGTGTCTCTCAATTTATTTGGCACTGAGCTACCACAGGCCGAACAAAAGTCATTCCGATAACCTGTTGGTTTTTGAAAAGAGCGAATATTGGCTTGACCAGAAATCCACTCGAAGCACTTCTCGCTTACAAACGTAGCGGCATTCGCTGAAGAACCCGTCGTTTTCCGACACAAAGAACAGTGGCATTGATAGAAATTTGGTAGCTCTCCTTTGATGCTGAACTTCACCTCTCCACAGAGACACACACCTTTCATTCAACACTCCTATAATACTTCACATCCAACAGCTCACACTAACGCGACATTGTGTTAGCAGTAACACTCCATGACTAACTCAGGATGGCCTGTTTGTTTATCAACTTGCTCACCTAATGAAATAAACCCCTGCTTTTTATAAAAGCTGATACTTGGAGTATTTTCCTGGTAGACCGATAGTTGCAAGCACTCCCTTCGGCTCTTGGCATCATCAAGCATAGCTGCCCCCACACCTCGCCCCTGCAAGCTTGGCGACACAAAAACGGCAGCCAGCGTATTTCCGTATAAACTGTAGAACCCAGCTATCTGGTTCTCAGATTCAAACACAAAAGTCTCCGAGGCAGGAATATAAACATCACGCATTTCGTTAACCTTTGACGCCCAAAACTCCGCTTCAACAAAAGCATGCGCTTTAATCGATGCTGAAAGCCAGATCTCCAAAATCTGGTCAATATCCGTCTGTCGGTATTTGCGAATCATCTAAACGTTCCTTATTGATGGTCAGATGAGCACACAATAGCTTGTTTTTATTCGCTATTCCTGGGCTCCTTAAGGCTCGTTTCTCACCATGCGTTACCCCGCGCTACGATTTAGCCACTGATTGAATTAGCCGGCTTTGTATTGCGCGGTAAGCGTAACGCATCCGCAAGGGTGGTCTGTCGCAATAACACCTGCTGCGCGCCCAAGTGAACAACCTTTATGCCGCAAACTTCTTGCTGACTTGCGCCACCCGCTGGCCTAAATAACGCGCGGCTAGTAAGTCCGTTTCATTTAATACGCCGTCTGTTGAATGAGCGATAAGCCCAGATTGTGCTCCCAGCCGGTTACGCATACCTGGATCGTAGTTGCCCGGTATATCCAGGCCAACCCAGCACATGCCATGCTGATTCGCGAAAACTTGCATGTACTGAAGGGTATTCAACTGATCACCGCTTAAGTTAGCACCAATAGTAAAACCAGCGGCAATCTTGTCTGCCCATAACTGTTTAGCCCAAAGCTCACTCGTGGCGTCACTAAAGGCTTTAAATTGGGCTGACACACAGCCCATATAGGTGGGAGAGCCAAAGACTAAGGCATCGGCCTTGTCTAATTGCTGCAGTAGCTCGGTGTTACAAAAACGCCCTTCAACAATATCTGCGCCAACGATTTCTATTTGAATAGCATCAACCCCAGGCTGTGCTGCCGCTCCAGCAGCGACAGCCTGCGCGAGTTGCTTAGTACTGCCTAAAGCAGAATGAAACACAACGGCAACGTTCATTACACTGACCCTTTCCGTTACTGTACGACTGGTTACTGAGCATCGCGGTTTAAATTTCGCTCGGCTGGGATGTCGCTCAGGTACTCGACAAACTCCACTTCAAAACCCGCCGGATCGACAAAATAGACATTTTTCCGAAACGGCTCTATAGCGCCAGGTTTGGCAATGGCATAGCCCGCGTTATTGAGCCTAGCGACAACGGCATCAAGGTTATCGATCACATAAGCAAAATGGGCCAGTCCAACGCTGTGACCTTTCAAATCGCGGTTCCCCCCTCTGTCAGCCTAGTTGTCCGGTTGGCGATATCGCCTAA
>NZ_JABUZE010000038.1:0-16838 GCF_014897805.1 Halomonas sp. 3F2F | reverse complement strand
GTGACGTGAAGTAGGTCAACTACGTCGTAGGATGAACGCTTACCCTATACACTCAAAGCAAGGCTAACAGAACTGGGCATGCTGATGTCCTACAGTCGACCACGCGTGAGTAATGACAACCCTTACTCAGAAGCCCTGTTCCGCACCGTCAAATACTGTCCGGCGTGGCCCAGCAAAGGCTTTAAATCGCTGAGCGCGGTACGTGAGTGGATGTTGATGTTCGAACAGGCGTATAACGAGCAACACCTTCACAGTGGCATCCAGTATGTCACGCCAGCTGAGCGGCATCGCGGCCTCGATCATGCGCGTCTTGAGCAACGTAAAGCAGTTTATGAAGAGGCTAAACGTCGGCACCCAAGACGCTGGTCGGGTAGTACTCGAAACTGGGCGCAGACAGAGTCGGTCTCTCTTAACCCAGGAAAAGTGCACGAAATCGAGCGTAATAAACAGGCTGCTTAAACGCAGCTATTTGGACAACTGGGTTGAAAATCACCGCGCAAACCGGCTTCGTGATTGAGTGAAAGCGGCTCAAGCGTTACGCCATGCGCAGTAAGGGTGATAGGTGCAATAAAGGCCATGTGTATACTCAACTATCTTCTTGGAAGGTGGGGCAAACGCTTAACCAGACTGAGTCATCTTAATACCGGCATTCAGCCAAATAAGCATAATTCGCTAACGCCTCAATATTATGCACCAGGCAGTATAACTGCCACTGGCCCTGCCCCTTTCCACAGCCGCAACGCCTGAGTTAGAGCGCTTTCTCATAGATGGATACGTTATCCCCTCCGTAAAGCACGGTTTCGATATACGACCAGCCACTTCGCTCCAGAAGGCTGTTTGCTGTGCTTGTGCCGGAGTAGATTTTTTTGTACCCCAGCTTGCGTGCGATGCTTTCAAGCTCAACAGTCAATGTTGCGCCAATTCCACGACGCCGGTACTGAGGGAGTACCATGCCGCCACCAATCCAGCCTTCAATACCGCGATACCAAGCGCAGAACCATCCTGCATCGCAACAACCCCAATAGGAAGTTTATTGTGATTGGAGTATGCCAGTAGGTCTTCTTCAGCGTTTCCCCTGCCGCACGCACCGTAATACCCCGGCCATCCACACTCAAACATTTCTCGAAGTGCTGGCAGTAGTTCGGGATAATTGGCTAGCAGAGCCAAGTCTAAATTACTCACCATGGTTTCCAAAGTGTTCTAATGCTTCAAACACCGACGCAGCTTTGCTGCGTCCGAGTGCTTTGACTTGTTAGCGCAGTTTATGCTGGGCAGGCGAACTGGTCGAATATCGATTACGCAAACAGGACCGACGTAGCCAGTTATTTCAAGTAGGCTCATTATTTCCCTTAACTTTCTGCACCACTGAATTCTCTAACGAGTTAGCCTCTATCAGATTTGATAAACTCCTCACATCTTGATTGAGTTTGCCTACGCTTTTTCCTACACCATCTATGGAATCAACGATCTTTAGTAAATAAGGCTTGTTGATAAGCCCCGGTAGATCAGCATACGGCTTAACATCCAACAGATAGTCTTCACGTTTTGCATTCGCTCCATTCAAGCTAGTCCACTCCAAGCGAACACTAAAAGGGGGCATAGGGTCGTTAGAGTCTGAATTTTTAGGCTTGAAGAGTTGGAAACCGATAGCAAACAATATTGAAATTTTCTCTCCTTGCGGAATTAGAGTTATAGGGCCTCTTTTTGTGGTGCAATCCAAGATTAAGTTATAGCGGGTGAAATGCTCTGACTCTCCCAAGAATTGAAAGTAAACGTTTCTTGCCGGGCCTGTACCTACATTTGCGATCGAAATATTCAAGCCACCTGTTCCATCTGGATGAGGCTCAAAATACGCAACTAAATTCGGCTCTGAGCCTGCCTTCCGCAGCAACCGATTCTCGCGCCATAAAAATACGGTAAGAATAGCTATTACAACTGTGGAGAAGCCGCTGAGAATTGTAGCTATGTCGTCTAAGCCCATTATTTCTTCCTATCGTATCGGTGGCCCGTAAAGCGCGCCAGCGCTTTACGGGGTCGCTTGGAGCGCCTTGTTGGACCAATTTAGTTTGGCAGATACGTCCATTGATCATTTTCAAACATTTTTTCGGCCATTGATTTATACCGTGGGTAGTGCATCTCGTTTTCGCTTAGATCAACAATGAACACAACCCCACAAAGAACAAATTGCATTGTGTAATCGCCTAATTCTGACACCCAAGGAGTTTTGAAATCATGGTAATACCCAAGTCGGTCGGCTCTGCTTAGGATAATGTGGCGCGTACTATTACCTTTCTTAACGTACTGACGGATTCCATTGTATTTCTGCTTTCTCGTCTCCGATGCACCAACAAAGTACGTCAACGCTGAGAAGGCAATTTTATGGAGTCCCCGAATAAACTTTTTCCTGCGGCCGAATTCTACTGAAAAATCGATTCTCCCTTGATTGTTACCTTGAGTAAAATGTGCTTTGATGTCGCGCTCTCGTTTTCTGAATCCTGGCAATTCTCTCCCAGTGTGATCCACGACAGCATGGCTTTCCATATTGAATGATATTACTGGCCCATTTTTCCCAACGGTGCCTCGCACATTACCTCGGCTGCTTATGATTGGAGGTCTTCCTCTCTTTCTTGGAATACCAGTCATAAAGGCACACAAGTCAAAATCGTCAATCACCGCCTGATCAATGTGTCCAAGGCCATTGTTGCAACCTTCACAAATTTCTTTATTCGTTAGAAAGAAATTGTCTGGACACCCTAGCGCTTCAGGAACTATATGTTCGACATGGTTCCCAATTGACTCATTCAAACACCAGATGCATGTATTCATAAGGCCCAACGTCAAAAATCACCGGAGCCAGAGGCGTCCAGTGCATTGTCTTGTTGGGCGCCTCCTCGCTTGAATGGACTGCGGCACCCCGCCGCCTTTTCTATTATTGCGTCGTCTGTTTCTTCCTCACCGCTTGTTATATAGTGCTCCATTACTTTTGTTTTCAGTCTTCCCGTGGAATCAACAACTATTTCATTTAACCAATGGGCCAAGCTGTCAATTGATGTTTCTGATAAATGAAGCTTTTTATCGCCAAGTCGGTGCAGTAACCTATGTTTTCTTGCATCGAATCTGGTAATGAGGCCACCAGTATGGACAATTGAGTGTCTTACCTGCCACATTAGCCGAATACGTTCAGATTGCTCATTCGAATATAGGCAAAAATCAGGAAATAAGACTCTAAAGTACTGATTTACTTTTTCAGGGTCATGCCATCCAGGCATTGCTTCGGAAATTAACCCCCCAGGTTCCCATTCATTTGCACTATCTACTAATATTGATTCAATGGTCGGAACACACCCTGCTTTGCGAAGTCTTTCGGCTATGCTAGTGCTGTCATACGAATTAAAGAAGCTCGATGTATTTAAAACTTCAGAAAATTGTCTTCTGATATATAGCTCAAACTGCCCCATAGCGTAAGAATAGAGAGAGCACAACCAAATCTGCATAGATTCATTATTTTGAGTTGCCTTTGATGCAGCATCTCTTATCTGAAATAAATTGTCTAAGAACGCAGTGGCATGCGACTTATCTATGCGCTGAGATTCCCATGTGGAGTTTTGAGTATCTATTATCTCATTTATGTCTATATTCAACGTCATCGATACCTTTCTGTTCCGCCCAACGCCAGCCAGCATGCGCGGCTGCGGAATGGAGGCGAAGCCGCAATGTAGTTGGCGTCGCCGTGCCTGTGATTGTTAAGTTTCACTGATGCCCCCGTAGACAGAAAGGGCTGTTTCCAGTTCTTGCCTGCATTCATCAATCGTACCGTATGTGCCTGACTCGGCGAGATATATGCCATCATCTATGCGGTCGAGTTCGAATCGAATTTCTTCGGGTTGTTGAGTTGCCCATGCAACATCAAGAGCCTGCCTTGAGATTGTCTTCAGCTTCTTGCCAGAGGATAGCCTATCGCTCAGTTCCGCAAGCAAAAGTCTCCCAGCAACCTGCGGGCGCCTCTCGCCTGGAATCGCAGCTAGCGCCTCCATCACGCCATTACGGCCACGCGGACGGCTCAACGCAAGATCGATTATTTCGCCATCTGGCTCTGCAGATTCTTCTATTACGGAGTCAGCCCAGGAGATAGCTTCATTAAAGTCTAAAATGCCAACCTCTATTCCGTAGAGAAAATATTCAGCTCGTATACTCAATGCATAGTCCATGCTCGTAAAACTTAACGAGGCCATAGAAAAACCCGATTTCGAGCCATTTCCATCGCCTGTTGCCCTTATTCATTTATCCAGCCGGTCATCTGGATGAGTCATCTTAATATCGGCATTCAGCCAAATGACCATAATTCGCTAACTTCTCAATATTATGCACCAGGCACTATAACTGCCACTGGCCCTTTTTCTTACCCCGTAGGCTGAACTGGTCCAGTCGTTTCGTCGTGCCAATATTGCCGAACACCGGTTCCACTACCGACATGCGATGACTGTAGATCTGCTTGCCCTTGGGGCTATCGACTCGGTGCTTCATCCAATCAGTGTCATTGGGCAACCGATTATTCTCGATGATAAAAGATACCTATCGACCGGCACCGTTCCGATGGCACTTGCCGTATTTGTCTTATGGAAAACCGATAAGTCGAGTTTATGCTCGATCAGGTAGTGCACAGCGTATTCAAAGGTGCCTGGCTGGAGCTGATCTTGGTAGTTGATCACCACCATGGCGTTCTGATCGTAGTTATAAGCCTTGAAGCGCGGCATGCTGACCACTCCTCGTCTGTTTCCTAGATCCTACCAAAACTTAGCCGTCAGCGGAGTTTTTCTACAGGCTCAACGCCGCATTCAGCGGCTTGTCCGCTGCAATGCTTTGTTAAAATCCGTTTACCATCGTTAAATATATATTTCTTCGCGTATCAGCATCAACGGACTTTAGAGATGAAAATGAATCTTCAAAGCTGCTTAGGTTGGCGGGTCTGTATTCACCATTTGTATATGAGCCAATTTGGATTCCGTGCGATGCAGTGCCCCATAAAACTTGATCAACCTCACCATCTCCTTGATCAACCTCATCAATATGGAAATCAGGTGTAGCTTCAAGAAAATCTATCCAAGTTCCATTGAGAGGTATGGACTCCAAATCTTCGATGCTAGTATTCCATAGCTTGTCCAGTTTGAAGCGAGAAAGCACAAGCTTTGCAAAGTTCTCCGCTTGAACTCGGTTTGAAACTTCTTCAATTGTCTTTTCGGCAGTTTCATTGTTGCCACTTGATTTAAGAAGAACTTTAATTAACTCTTCAGACTTTTTGGTAGCCAATGCCAAATCATCTAGAAGCTTATTAGTGATCTTTGAGTTTTCCTCGTTAGACCGCTGAATAATAAAATCATACATCATTCCGGCCCATTGCTTCTTTAAGTAGGACTCCATATCCGAAAAATCTCGAAATGGAAAAATGGCGTTGTTTTTAGTGTTTTTTCTAACCTCGTCTACAAAGCCAAAAATCCTTATGTCGTCGATACTTGGATACGCTATACTCTCAGCTATATCTGGATTTTTCTTTCTGTTAGTGATAAATACGTGATGATCAGAATGCACTGAAGCTTCGACGAGTGCAAAAATGGGGATATTATTTCGAACTGCTTCCCGGTACTCATTGTTGGTAATAGATGAAATCTCGTCTTTATAGTTCCCACCCTGTCTTCCACCAATAATTAAAATAAATATTTGGCATGTTTCAACTTCTTTGAGGCAGGAGTCATGTGTATGTGAGCTTGGGCTATAAAAAACATCACCCTCATCAGACAAAACTGGTTCGTACCCAATGGTTCTCACGAAATATTTAAGATTTTCCCTTATGTGCTTTAGGTCATAGCATGTGGAACTTATAAAGACTCTCGGTATTGCCATTGTTTCTCCTAGACTCTAACAGTGATTATACACCCCGCTACAAAACCCCAATAAACGCGGCGACACATTCATTGGTTTTTTTCAGCTACCCAATTTGACTCTACCCCATCGATTCCCAAGAGGGCAAAGCCAATTTTGGCAGCATATCCAAAATTTGCGCGCTTACGTGTTTTTCCCTGCTCAAAATACTGTATTTATGAATAGTTACAAAAAGTGGCTCTTATGAAACTGATGGAACGCGTCAAGGCGATCCTGCGGGTCAAGCACTACAGCCTCCGTACTGAGAAAACCTATTGTTACTAAATTCGCTTTTTCATTCGATTTCACAACTTACGGCCCCCTGCCGCCCTGTCAGGCCATGAAGTGCAGTAATTTTTAGAGTGTCTAGCAATCGAGAGACGCGTGGCGGCGTTAGGTTAGCCAAGTACATCAACGTTTCTAAGAAGCCTACTATTCACTCACTATCCCCCTTGCATCTCTTCTCTCGTCCTCCTAGACTGCTTGGCACTAACTGCTTGACGGGGTGCCGGTGAATCCGGCTGAGATGGCGCAGGGCGTATCCTCTTGATACTGCCAAAGCGCTGGTCCCGCTGAACCTGATCCGGCTAATGCGCTGCTCCTATGACGAGCGCGCGGGTACCGGCGTAGGGATCAAGCGATGGCCTCGGCTTAGCTTCACGCCTCCTTCTGCGCCATTCCCTCGATCTCAACCGCCCACCTTCCGGATCATTACTACCGGAGGCACCATGGGCTACCGCTTTGCTGATCTTACTAATGCCTGCTATGACGACTGGCGCGCCTATATTGAGCACGATTTTGTCCGTCAGTTGGGTACCGCCGCGCTACCAGAAGCATCGTTTCGCCACTATTTGAAACAGGACTACCTGTTTTTGATTCACTTCGCCCGCGCCTACGCGTTGGCCGCCTATAAAAGCCCTACGCTGGCTGATCTGCGCCAGGCCCATGAAGGTTTAAAAGCCATTGTGGATGTGGAGCTGGGCCTGCACGTGGGCTTTTGCCAGGAGTGGGGGATTTCCGAGCAAGAGCTGGCGGAGCTTCCCGAAGCCAGAGCTACCTTGGCGTATACCCGCTACGTATTAGACACCGGCAATCGCGGCGACCTGCTCGATTTGCACGTGGCGCTGGCTCCTTGCTTAGTGGGCTACGGCGAAATCGCCAACTGGCTGAACGCTCAGCCTTCTACCCTACGCGGCAGCCAAAACCCGTTTGATGCCTGGATAGCGATGTACGAAAGCCAGGAGTTTCAGGCCGCCATGCAGGCAGAGCTTGAGTGGCTCAACGCCCGCCTGGCCGATGTTACCCCCGTCCGCTTTGCCGAGCTGAGCAAGATCTTCCGCGACGCCACGCGTCTGGAAATCGATTTCTGGCAGATGGGTCTGGATCTGATAGACAGCGATCTAACAGACAAAAGCCTCACCCATTAAGCCAACACAATAACCATAATCAACAACGAAGGAAGACGACCGTCATGACGAAGACTTTAGAAACTGAAACTTTAAAAGCTAAGACCTCAAAAAGTAAAACCAGCCACTTTTTAGCTGAAACCGCCCAAGTCGATGCCGCTGCTATTCAACCGCTGCCTGCGTCGCGCAAGGTGTACGTTGAAGGCTCACGACCCGATATCCGCGTGCCGTTTCGGGAAATCACTCTATCGCCCACTAAAACCAGCAGCATTGATGAAGAGAACCCGCCGCTACTGGTGTACGACACCTCTGGCCCTTACACCGACCCAGCCGCCAACAACGATTTACGCAAAGGCCTACCCGCCCTGCGCCGCGCCTGGATTGAAGAGCGCAACGATACCGAGTTCCTTGACGGCCCCACCAGTGAGTACGGCAATCGCCGCGCTAACGACCCCACGCTTGCTCAGTTGCGTTTTGATTTAACGCGCACCCCTCGCCGGGCAAAACCAGGTAAGAATGTTACCCAACTGCACTATGCGCGCCAGGGCATTATTACCCCTGAAATGGAATTTATTGCCATTCGCGAAAACCAGCGCCGCCAAACATTAGGCACCGCTGAAGTTGAGCGTATTCTTGGTCACCAACATCCTGGCCAGAGCTTTGGTGCAAAATTGCCGGAAGAGATCACGCCGGAATTTGTGCGCGACGAAGTTGCCCGGGGGCGCGCAATTATCCCCAACAATATCAACCACCCAGAATCCGAGCCGATGATTATTGGCCGTAATTTCCTGGTGAAGATTAACGGCAACCTGGGTAACTCGGCAGTTACCTCGTCGATTGAAGAAGAAGTCGACAAAATGACCTGGGGTATCCGCTGGGGATCGGACACCATCATGGACCTTTCCACTGGCCAGAACATTCACGAGACCCGTGAGTGGATTATCCGCAACTCGCCGGTGCCGATTGGTACAGTGCCGATCTATCAAGCGCTTGAGAAGGTCAACGGCATTGCCGAAAACCTGACCTGGGAAGTGTTCCGCGACACTTTGATTGAACAGGCTGAACAGGGCGTGGATTACTTCACCATTCACGCGGGTGTGTTGCTACGCTATGTGCCACTGACCGCCAACCGGGTGACCGGCATTGTCAGCCGTGGCGGTTCCATTATGGCCAAATGGTGTCTGTACCATCACCAGGAAAGTTTCCTGTATACCCACTTCGAAGAGATCTGCGAGATCTGCAAGCAGTACGACGTAGCGTTTTCTCTGGGCGATGGCCTGCGCCCCGGCTCAGTCGCCGATGCCAACGACGAAGCGCAGTTCGCTGAGCTGGAGACCCTGGGTGAGTTGACGAAGATCGCCTGGAAACACGACGTTCAGGTGATGATCGAAGGCCCTGGCCATGTGCCCATGCACTTGATTAAAGAGAACATGGATAAGCAGCTTGAGGCATGTCATGAGGCGCCTTTCTATACCCTCGGCCCACTGACCACCGATATCGCCCCCGGCTACGACCACATTACCTCGGGCATTGGTGCGGCCATGATCGGCTGGTTTGGCTGTGCAATGCTCTGCTATGTGACGCCGAAGGAGCACTTGGGTCTGCCGAATAAAGATGATGTCAAAACCGGCATCATCACCTACAAGATTGCTGCCCACGCAGCGGACTTGGCCAAGGGCCACCCGGCAGCACAGCGTCGCGATAACGCGCTTTCCAAAGCACGTTTTGAATTCCGCTGGGAAGACCAATTCAATCTGGGGCTAGACCCGGACACCGCCCGTGAATTCCACGACGAAACCCTGCCGAAGGACTCTGCCAAAGTGGCGCACTTCTGCTCTATGTGCGGGCCGAAGTTCTGCTCCATGAAGATCAGCCAGGAAGTACGCGATACCTATCGTGACCGCGCGCCGGAAAATGCCGCTGAAAGTGATTCCGAGGCAGTCAAACGTGGCATGCAGGAGCAAGCCGAGAAGTTCCGCCGAGAAGGTAGCGAACTGTACCAGGAAGTTTAAAATAGCAGCCTGTAAGTTTCGCTAATAACAAATGGCTCTTGGGTCTTACACGACCTCAAGGGCCATTTTCTTAACCAAGAAGAGGCTAGTTTAAATTAATTTGTGTATGATTATCATTCACAGTAAAATTTATTCCAAATGTTCAATTTCAAGCCAACATTTTTCAAAGGACTGACTCTAGATGAGAACGAAACTATCCTTGGCTGTTTCTCTTGCCCTTCTCAGCACGGGCGTACTGAGTGGCTGCAGCGACGATAGCGCGCCAACAGCAACAGACACCCAGCAGGAAGCACCAAAAAACCTCTCAGCTTCCCTGTTGAAATATATCCCCGCCGACTCTCCCTATTTTGTGGCAACACGGGAGTCAATGCCTGAACAAGATGCCTTTGCTCTTTACCAGCGCATGCAGCCAAAGGATAGCCTTGAAGCTGACTTGGATGAACTGCGCGACATGCTGCACGAGATAGACGATGACGTGTTGCATTCGCTGATGTCACTGTTGATCGCTATGGGGGAAGAGTTTGTCGGGGTTGAAACACTCGATGATATTCATGCACTGGGCTTTAGAATGAGCCCCCAGGTCGCTTTATACGGACTGGGTATCTTGCCCACTCTGCGTATGGAATTGCAGGATGAAGACGCTTTCCGCGAAACGCTGCAGCGCATCCTCACCAATGCAGATATCAACCCGAGTACGGCCACAACAGATGGAAAAGAGTACTGGGTGCTGACACAAGATGGTCCGATTAAAGCCATCATGGCCATTATCGATAAGCAACTGCTGATGTCGGTGGTGCCAGAAAATGTTAGCGATGAGTTGCTATCACAGGTGCTGGGTAGCACCCTGCCTGACAGCAACATTGGTGATACCGGCGCCCTAGAGGAAATTGAACAGCGTCATGGCTTCACGCCCTATGGTGCCGGGGAAATCGACTCATCACGCCTGCTTAGTGAGCTGAGTACACCCACACACTTAGGTACTCAAGCACTATTGGACGCAGCTGACGCAGAGCGGCTGGATCTCTCCGCCTGCCAAGCAGATATTGACCGCATCACCAACCGCTTCCCTGGTCTTGTAATGGGCATGCGTGAGTATAACCTCGACCGTATGGAGATGAACCTCATCCTGGAAACCGATGAGGCTATTGTCAGCGACCTCCGTGCAATGACTGCTCAGGTTCCGGGCCTTGGTAGCACAGAGGGCATGGCCAGCTTTGGGCTAGGCCTGAATCTACCTGTACTGATGCAAACTGTTCAGAAGTATGCCCAGGAAGTGCGTCAAAACCCGTTTAGCTGTGATGAGCTGCAGGAGTTAAACAGCACCTGGAATGAGATCAATATGGCGATCAACAATCCAGTCGCCATGATGATTGGCCCATCTCTGTCTGGTTTCAGAGCACGCCTTAACAACCTGACAATGAAAGAGGGCGAACCCGCTGGTACCGGTCTTCTGACCCTCGCTTCGCAAAACCCGCTTGCCCTGCTGTCTACAGCAAGTGCGTTCGTGCCTGATTTAGGGGCACTTGGACTTGAACCCGGTGGAGAAGCCAAAAAAATTGACAGCATGATGCTGCCACCAGACTCACCAAAGCTCTACGCGGCTATGTCTGAAAGCGCCATTACCTTGGGCGTTGGCATCAGCGATTCCGAAACACTACAGGAAGAACTGCAAGCCCCTGTTTCCGAGCGTGACCTACTGGTTCATGGCCACCTGACGGGTGAGTTCTACCATTCGCTGGCCGATGTCATAGCGCAAATGCCTTCCGATGAATTGGCAGAGTTCGATACTGATCTGCTCAGGCAATATAGCGATATCTATAAGAACATGGAGTACTGGTTCAGAGTGGATGACGCAGGCGTTGAAATGAGCTTCTCGCTGGAATTGAACTAAGCACTGGCTATCCCTAACATCCGAAAAACTCGCTATTGGATACAGCTGTCATCGTGTCACTGTGATCGTTAGCGAGTTTTTCGTCGGCAGCCTGGCTGATAAAGGATGGCTCTTGAACTTACTTAAGCGCTATGAGACCTCAAGGGCCACTTTCAACACACCATCGCGCTGGTGGGAGAACAGGTCATAAGCATCGACAATGTTCTCCAACGCATAGCGGTGCGTGACCATGGGGCCAAGATCGAGTCGCCCTGCGGCTATGATGCTCATTAGCCTGCGCATTCGCTCTTTGCCGCCGGGGCATAGCGACGTAATGATCTTGTGGTCACCCAGCCCCGCACAGAAAGCTCCTAGCGGAATCGTCAGGTCTTCAGAGTAAACGCCCAGGCTTGATAGCGTGCCGCCAGGTTTTAGCACCCGCAAAGCAGACTCAAAGGTTTGCTGCAGGCCGAGTGCTTCAATAGCCACATCAACACCGCGCCCGCCGGTCAGCTTTAGAACCTCCTCCACGACATCAACCTGACGAAAATCTAGCGTGACATCGGCGCCCATCTGCTTAGCCATTGCAAGCCGCTCATCGACACCGTCGACAGCAATAATCATCCCCGCCCCACGCAGCCGCGCGCCTGCTGTCGCACACAGCCCAATCGGGCCTTGCGCGAATACCACCACCGTGTCACCAATATTGATACCGGCTTTTTCGGCACCCGCAAAACCGGTCGACATGATATCGGGGCACATCAGCACTTGTTCGTCGGTCAGGCCATCGGGCACAGGAGAGAGATTAGCCTGGGCATCGGGCACCAATAGGTATTCAGCTTGGGCACCATCGATGGTGTTACCAAAGCGCCAGCCGCCCATCGGTTTATAACCGTGGCTGTGGTGGCCGCCATCTTGTGAGGAACAACCATCTTGGCAAGCATAAGAAGTGAAGCTGGGGCAAATCGCTCCGGCGATGACTCGCTGGCCCTCTTGATACCCCTTCACATTGGCACCTAACTTTTCAATCACGCCCACCGGCTCATGGCCAATGGTTAGGCCGCGCTCAACGGGGTATTCGCCTTTTAAGATGTGTACGTCGGTGCCGCAAATAGTCGTGGTAGTCACGCGCATCAGCGCATCATTGGGGCCAATCTCGGGAATGGGCTTGTCGTTAATCTCAATGCGCCCAGGCTCAACAAAAATAGCGGCTTTCATCATGGCAGGCATGTAGCGGCTCCTATTGAAGTGAGTGATACCCCATCACTATTGAGCCCACTGGATTAAGGAACGGCAATTGACGTGGAACAATGAGAGATACATTAGATATATATAGACTTAAATAGCGTTTACCGCGCTATCTTATTTATACCAAGTGTACCGCTAGCCGCTGTTTTTTTAATCTATAGGTATCCTATTATGCCGACACTACCTTTCAACCCCTGGTCGACCGCAGTCGCTGTGGCCACCACTCTATTGATTTGGCTGGTAATTCCTTTGCCAGAAGGGCTGACGCCAAACGCTTGGCTCATGCTGGCAATATTTGTCGGCACTATTGTCGCTATCATCGGCAAAGCTATGCCTATTGGAGCGATCTCTGTAATTGCGATTTCTATTGTCGCGGCAAGTGGCGTTACCGGCGATACGCCAGGCGAGGCCATCAATGTCGCCTTAAGCAGTTATGCCAACCCACTTATCTGGTTAATTGCCATTGCGATTATGATTTCACGCGGGTTGATTAAAACTGGCCTGGGTGCACGTATTGGCTACTACTTCATCTCGATTTTTGGCAAACGTACGCTGGGGATCGGCTATGGCCTCGCCTTTTCCGAGCTTTCAATTGCACCTGTCACACCAAGTAATACAGCACGGGGTGGCGGTATCATTCACCCCATTATGCGCTCTATCGCGCACAGCTTTGACTCACATCCTGAAGACAACACGTCGGGCAAAATCGGCAAATATCTAGCGCTGGTGAATTACCACAGCAACCCCATCACCTCGGCTATGTTCATCACCGCCACCGCTCCTAACCCATTAACCGTTCAACTTATCTCGTCCGCCACCGGTGCGGAAATACAGCTGAGCTGGTTAACCTGGGCGATCGCCATGCTGCTGCCGGGCTTGGTCGCCATCCTGGCGATGCCGTACATTCTGTACTTGCTTTACCCACCGGAAATTAAAGAAACCCCGAATGCCACCCAGTTAGCGAGAGACAAACTTGCCGAACTAGGAAAGCTAAGCCGAAACGAAGGCATCATGTTGTTCGTTTTCTTAGTGCTGCTTTTGCTTTGGGCGGATATCCCAGCGATTTTCCTGGGGGATGCGGTCACGCTTAACACCACAACGTCTGCGTTTATTGGCTTATCGCTACTACTGCTAACAGGGGTTTTAACCTGGGAAGATGTGCTGAAAGAAAAAAATGCGTGGGATACGCTGCTGTGGTTTGGTGCTCTTATCATGATGGCTAGCCAACTCAACGAAACAGGCCTAATTAGTTGGTTTTCAGCGAATATGCAGAGCTGGATTACCACGATGGGGATTGGTTGGGCGGGAGCCTCTGCACTCTTGGTACTCACCTTTCTTTATACCCACTACTTTTTTGCCAGCACGACTGCACACATCACCGCGATGATGGCAGCATTTCTCACCGTTGGCTTAAGCCTCGGCGCCCCACCTATGCCTTTTGTGCTGATTATGGCGGCCACATCTTCGATTATGATGACCTTAACCCATTACGCCACAGGCACCTCACCAGTCATCTTTGGCTCAGGCTACCTGACGCTGGGAGAGTGGTGGAAAGCAGGTTTCATTATGAGCGTGGTGAACCTGCTCATTTGGGTAGTCGTTGGTGGTTTATGGTGGAAGCTGCTTGGCCACTACTGAGTTACCACCTAAAAGCCAACAGAGGTTATTGACCTCTGTTGGCATTGAAATGCCCTGGCTAGGCGCTATTTCTTAGCCTTCTCTTTGGCCTTACCTTTACCTTTCTGCAGTTCGCCCTTTACTTGTTGGGCTTTACCCTTAGCTTCTGTTTTACTACTTCCGGTTACTTTGCCAGCTGCTTCCTTCACTTTTCCGGCGGCCTTATTGACAGTACCTTTCACTTTATCTTCTTTGCCACTTGCCATGACGAACACCTCTAATCCGTTAGTGGGGATGATGTCGTTCACTAAGTGAACACTCACTTCGAATGGCGACACCTTCCTTAGCGTAGCCTTTGTTAGAAAAGTTACCTCAATTACTTTTAGGCAGGCGCGTTGGCTGCCAACTATTTAGCAAACAGTGCAAACAAGCCATGACCAACAAGGTGCCCACGAGCGCAACGCTCATCGAAGAGAACCGATAAAGCGCACTATAAACAAGGTCTTGCTGCGGGCCTAACGATTGGCCAAAGAGAATACCCAACGTTGTCAGCCCTCCAAAGCCAATGCCTGAGCCGCCACCTTCCAAAATATGTTCTCTAGCAAACAGCATTAATCCAAGCCAATAGAGCAAAATCACCAGCAAAAAATGATGGCTTTGGGTGTAAAGCAATAGCTGCATTGCCAGCGCCAGATTACAGCCCAGTAGCGTGCCGATGGCTCGCTTACCTGCCGACACTCGCGCGCCGGAATAACCTAAAGCAAACAGAATCAGAATGGTGGCCATTTGCGCTGACAGCGAATCTCTGAGGTCAAACATTTGGAACACTACGAACGAGAGTGTGGCCGTAATGCCGCCCATCAATGTTTCATGGCGAATTTGGGCTGCAGGCTTTGCACCCCGCGGTGGTAGCTGGCGAGGTTCAACATCGGGAAATAGCGTATGCATCAACATGGCGATAAATACCGCCAGCAGGCTGGCCATAATATTACTCGCCAAGAGATCGCTTAAATCAACACCAGGGTAGCTAGCAAAGTGCAGCAATATGCTTAGCGTCAACACGCCATTCGCGCCAAACAGAAACAGCGGGCCTTTTGCCATTAGATTGAAGCGCAGCAAAAACAGACCTAGTACGACCAGCGTCATCACTACCGGCATATGCTTTAGAAGCCCCACCACCATGCTGACTTCCAAAGCATTCAAGCTAACGTTCGCCAAAAACTGGCGAATGATGCTGCCATTTAAAATGGGCACCATACCCAACAAGAACATCGGGAAAACGGTAAAAAAAACGCCATAATTCCAGCCCATCAATTGGCTAATAATAAACCCCAGCGAACCGCCTCCCGCTACCCGCAGGCACTGGCGCAGGCCATTTTGAGAGAGCGCTGGCTTATTAACAGCGACTACAGGCGTCTTTTTAATAAACGTTTTAATAGCCGCTTTAATAAACATAGTGCAGCCAACTAATCAGGTGCGCCTGCAACCACGCAAACGGCTTAGCCATTGCATGTTCGCCCGGCACTAGTTGCACCGTTGCCCGCGCACCACTCGGGGGTAGTTCAGTCAACGGCGTATCTAACGCCACATGAATACGCGCACGTTGCGCATCTCGTATCCAACGATCTGAAGCAGGAATATCCACAAGTTGACCATCCACTGCCTGCTGGCCTGCGCGGGTGCCGGCGTCAAAGGCACTGACATGCCCTTCAAAAATTCGGCCAGGCAACGCATCGAATACCACTTTTGCTTCATCGCCAAGCACCACATGGCGCAGGCTCTTTTCACGAAAATCAGCCACGACCTCTACCGTACTCGCGACCAGCGCCACCGCAGGCTGCCCCGCCTGCACATAATGGCCAGGCTGTAGCTGAAGATTAGCGACCACACCGGACTCTGGCGCTTTTACCACCGTATGGGCTAAATCCAGCTCAGCTTTTTCAAGGGCATTATTCGCTTGGCGAAGGCGTAAGTTATCGTCGCCCTCTTCTCCCAACTGTACCTCTAAGCTTTCAATTTGTGCCTGGGCAGATGCCACAGCCGCCTGCGCGGTATGTTCAGCCGCGACCTGCTGTTCATACTGCTGGCGGGAAATTCCCTGACGCCCAAGCAGCGCTTCAGCACGGCGGCGCTCACCGCTGCGCTCATCGAAAGTAGCCTGTGCCGAGGCAAGTGATGCCCTGGCAGCTGCTAGCTCTGCATTTAAGCGGGCGTTTTCTTGCTCCGCTTGCTCCCGGTTTAACTGGGCTTGGGAGCGGGCGATTTGAAAGGGAGATGGGTCTAAGCGAAACAGCACATCCCCTTGGGTTACCGACTGATGATCGCTCACCACCACGTCTTGCACAGGGCCGCTTAGCTCAGGAGCAATGCTGGTGACGGGGCGCATTGCCCGCGCCTCAGGCGTCATGGGCATAAAGCTGTCGGCCACTAAGAAGTAAACGAACAGCAATAGGAATACGGTCAGGGCTATTTTCACCCATCGGGTAAATTGTTGATCAGGGGACATTGGAATTTCTCATTGACGAGCATCAAAGCGACTAGGTCACCGCTTGGAGATATTATTAGGCGGAATACTTTAGTCTAACAAACAATTAGCAAGCTAACAATATTTTCATTATGAATGGGCGCTCAATCAAGCCACTCCAATAACGTACCCTGGAGACATCGACTTATATACAAACCAGCCCCCTTCCATTCTCTAGTTCGTTAGAAAGCCCCTTTGCCGAGATCGAGTAGGAAGGGGAGTCGCCTCCCCTGTCCTCTCACACC
>NZ_JABUZE010000036.1:0-1824 GCF_014897805.1 Halomonas sp. 3F2F | reverse complement strand
GAATGATCGCTTAAACGAGTGTCCACTGTTGCTGGGTAAGATCACTTTGCCACTACCGGTACCAACGTCTCCATCTTGTTTATAGATGATAGCAACAAAGAAAAGGTAGTACTGATTGACGCCTCCAACTTGGGCGAGAAAATCAAGGATGGCAAAAACCAAAAAACCGTGCTTAGCGCGGACGAAGAACAGCTCATTATCGACACTTTTAATACTAAAAAGGCGCTGAAAGACTTTTCCGTTGCTATCAGCTATGGGGAAATTGAGACCAAAAACTACTCATTAAGCGCTGGACAGTACTTCGATGTCGAAATCGAGTATGTAGATATTACTCCAGAGCAGTTTGCTGAAAAAATGCAAGGCTTTACCAACAACTTAGATAGCCTATTTAGTCAATCTCACGAAATGGAAGCTGAGATTAAAAAACAGTTGACAGGATTGAAATATGAGTAACCTGAAGAAGTATCGATTTTGTGAACTATACACGATGTCTTCCGGAATCTCTTCTGCAAAAGATCAGGCTGGGCATGGTAGTCCATTCTTATCATTCTCTGTGGTATTCAATAACTATTTCGTACCAGATGAATTGACCGATTTGATGGCCACATCTGATAAAGAAAAAGATACCTACTCCGTCAAGAGTGGTGATATTTTCCTTACTCGAACGAGCGAAGTAGTTGACGAGCTCGCCATGAGCTGTGTAGCAGTCAAAGATTACCCAAGTGCATCATATAGTGGTTTTTTGAAGCGGCTTCGCCCAAAGCAAACAGACATCACGTACTCAAAGTTTATGGCTTTTTATCTAAGAAGCCCAATGTTCAGAAAGACCATGACAAACAATGCTGTCATGACCCTTCGGGCGAGTTTGAATGAGGCGATTTTTTCGTATCTTGATCTTTTATTGCCCGACTATGATGACCAAGTTAAAGCTGGTGATCTTCTTTATCTTCTAAATGAAAAAATTGAGCTCAACAAACGGATCAATGCCGAGCTAGAAGCTATGGCAAAAACCCTGTACGACTACTGGTTTTTACAGTTCAACTTCCCCGATGCCAACGGCAAACCCTACAAAGCCTCCGGTGGGAAAATGGTCTACAACCCAACTCTAAAACGGGAAATACCGGATGAGTGGGAAGCTGTATCTGTAGAAAACATAGTTAATATAAAAACAGGAAAAGAAGATGCAAACTATGCATCTGAAAATGGAAAATATCACTTCTTTACTTGTGGTGAGTCTTTACTACGGTGCGACCACTATGTTTTTGATGGCAAAGCCGTATTACTTGCTGGCAATGGCTCCTTTTCAGTTAAGCGATATGACGGCAAGTTTAATGCCTATCAACGAACTTATGTCTTAATCCCAGCAGAAGAAGAACTCTTCGCACCTTTATATTTTGCTGTTAAAGATAAAATTAAAACACTTACATCTGGATCAAGAGGTTCGATTGTAAAATTTATTACCAAAGGTGATATTAAAGATATTTACCTCCCACTTCCTAAGGATCGAAATTTTAATTTTCTATCGTTTTTAACCTTATGCTTTAGCAAATCTTCACGTTTGTCTGAACAAGATTTAGAAATAGCATCACTTCGTGACTGGCTCCTACCCATGCTAATGAACGGACAGGTAACGATAGAATGATTTTCAATACTGCATTTCGAGTATTGTTGACTTTTAATGCCACATCGCTGCTAGTGATTATCTTTCTTGTACAGAAAGGTTACACATTAGGCTACTTTTTTAAAGATGTTTCCTGGCTAAACTGGTCTACGACGCTTCCCGGTGATTTTCAACCCAGTTGTCCAAATGGCTGCGCTTAAGCA
>NZ_JABUZE010000130.1:218879-257256 GCF_014897805.1 Halomonas sp. 3F2F | reverse complement strand
AATTTTAGCGGGGTGGCAGAACGTCGCGGAATGGACGCTTACGTATGTCGCGTTGTATGTGTTGCATCTCTGTTCCCATTTGTTGACTTCAGTGCATAAGGCTGTGCTACACAAACCCCATTGGCTGGCGCTCGCCGTGCTGTTCGCGCTCCTCCATGGTTAGCGCATCCAGCAATGTGTTCAGGCGAATAGGCAGCCCGCGTAAGTCCAGTTGATCTAGCGCAGTGCGCACGTTGCCTGGGGTTAGGCGGCGTTGAGCTAGGCAGTTGGCGGAAATGCTGGCCAAACGCATGTGGTCGCGTTTAGGCAGTACCGCTTTTAACAGTTCGCGCAGTGGTTCAGGGGCTAGCGGTAAAAACTCGACTTTGAGATCAAAGCGGCGCATTACCGCGCGGTCTAGGCTGTCCACGCGGTTGGTGGTGGCGAGTAGTATGCCGTCGAAGTTCTCAATTTGTACCAGTAGCTCGTTGGTGTGGGAAATCTCCCAGCTTTTCATGCTGTTATCGCGCTGCATCAGCAGGGTGTCTACTTCGTCCAACAGCAGCACGGCGCTTGTTTGCCGTGCTTTGGCAAACAGCTCGGCGAGCTTTTCTTCCGTCCCGCCAACGTATTTATCCAATAAGCTGCTGGCGTGCGCGGTAATCAGCTCGCGGCCCAGGCGTTTAGCTAAATGTTTTGCTAAGGCTGTTTTACCGCTGCCCGGCAGGCCGTGCAGGCATAAACGGCCACGCTGGCGGCGCGTTAGGCGATTAACGATATTCTCAAGCCCTGGGCGAGTATTGAGCCACTCCATGCGGTAAGCAGGCATGGCAGGGCCGGTGGAAGTGTTAGCACTGGTCGTTATGGGCGCAGTTGCTTTACCCAGTGCCTGCAGGCGTTGTGCCATCAGTGTCTCAATATGCTGTTCATTACGCTGTGGAGTGCGTGGGTTAAACAGCGTGCCTAGTCGGCACAACTGTTTAGCCGCCGCTGGGGTCATCCACGGCTGTTCTGCCAAACGCTGCCGACCTATGGGAGTGACGGGCAGTGTTTTAATCAACTGCTGGTAATGAGCATTCATCTCTTCGTTTCGATTGGCCTTCACTTCAATAATGAGATCGAAGCGGCGCAGGTAAGCGGGGTCGAGCCAATGCACGCTGTTACTTACCCACAGGCCAGGCGTCGGGTTGTTTTCTAACAGCTGATTCATCCAGCCTTTGGGGAGTGCTTCTTCGTCGTTAATGACGTCCTCGATCTCATCGAACATCACAAGCCCCGGGCGCTTTCCAATCAGCGCTTGTACGACTTGGTAGCGGCCCAAGCGTTTGCTGGGAGTAAGCACATCGTTATCTTTTTCTGCCACTGGCACGCCGTATAGCGATACCTTTAGCAGTGTGGCAAGCGATTTTACAAACTCCGTTTTACCCACGCCAGGTGCGCCGTAAATCAGTATGTTAGCACCGGTTTGTTGAGTGTCGATCGCGTTACGCAGGTAATCTAATGCCAGCTGGCGCAGGGGGACAGCACCAAAACTGGCGAATGAATACGCGCCAGCAGGCTGGATAGGGCAAAGGCTCATCAGACGTTCAGTGATTAAGCTGCGTAAAGTGCTGGAAGCAAGAGTTGCAACATCGTGGTTCACCAGTGGCGCTAAGCTACGCAGCATCGGGCCTGGTGATAAGGTGTCGTCTAAGTCTAGTAGGCGGTGATTGTGGGTCGTATTCAGCAGCCCGAACATTTTTAGGCGGCTTTGTTCTTGTAAGCACAGGTGCACGTCATCGCTGCCATGGCCGGTCAACTGGGCTAATAGTTTCTTAGCATGGGTGTCTTCAATGCAGGTAAGCGTAGGGTTCATTTGTGGATAGCGCAGTCGTAGCCAGCTCAGCGTGAGCAAATGCGTTTCAAGCTCAGAGAGCTGTAGCAAGCTCGCGATCTGTTCACACAGGATCACTAGGGGGTTGTTCAGATGAGTGGATGGGTTGATGGTGGCGCTCGTACGTTTCCACCAGCGTTTTAGAGAGGCGCTGTAATCTTGGTAGCGATGGCTACCCTTTGCAGCGGCCGGTACTTTGAGGCCGAGCCAGCCAAACAGGCTTTCCCAATCGTCATCGTCTAGCGAGCAGTTTTTGCCTTGAAACAGAACCACGCGCACAGCAATAAGCTGTGCCATAAGGCGCTCTTCCGGGTCGTGCGTCTCATCATCACCCGAGTTGGTATGAAGATTTAAGATAGTGTCCCACTGCATGGCCGTCTCCTTTGCTGCTTATGTCAGTAGCATAACCCTTAGGTGCGACGTTCCATGTCGCAGGAGAAACGGATGCCCTTCGTTAGCGAACGCTCTTTGTTAGCCAGTGCCAATTCAAGCGTTGTGGGAATGATTCGTTGTGAGAGTTATTGGTCTGAGACGGTAAATAGGCGGCTGTAGCGCTCTATGCGGCGTTCAATCGCGCGTGTTAGCACCTCACTGTGGGTGTCGAGTAACGTAAACGTATGCTTAGCCCGCGTCACGGCGGTATAAATCAATTCTCGGGTGAGTATCGGCGAGAGTGAATCAGGCATCACCAGCGCGGTATGGCTAAACTCCGAGCCCTGCGACTTGTGAACGGTCATAGCGTAGACCGTTTCAATGCGCTGCAAACGGCTAGGCAGCACCCAGCGAATACCGCCTTGGCCATCGGGGAACGCCACACGCAGCGTTAACCCGCTCTCCTCTTTGGGTACTGTTTTAGTACTGGTCTTAAAGTGACGCGGTGCATTCAGGGTAATGCCGATATCCCCATTCATCAGTTTTAAGCCGTAGTCGTTACCGGTGACTAACACGGGGCGGCCTTCATACCAGTGGCTTTCAGCCGCTGAGGCATCAATCCATCCTTCACGTATCAGTGCCTGCTCAATACGCTCATTGAGCGTTTCTACTCCCCACGGCCCCTGGCGCAGCGGTGTTAATAGCTGGAACGTGCTGTGGGCCTTGAGAATAGTGGCTGCCCAGTCGTCCCAGATGGCTTTGTCGTCCTCTAGGTCAGGACGGTTGCCTGTTTGCTGAATACAGTGCAAGTAGTGGCTAAGACCGCGTGCGTGAGGATTATTTTTTCGTCCTGCGACGGCTAATGTCGTTAGCTTGTGGTAAGGCGCGGTTGCTGACAGCGATAGGTGGGCAAGATCTTGATAGCGGGTGTCTGCCAGTACGGAGTGCGCTTGCTTGGCATTACCTGCATTGATGGCGTCGGCGAGGTGCCCGATGCCACTTTGGCTATCAAAGCGAAAGCTGTAGCGAAGCTTGGCGACCACCTGATCCAGTGCCTGGCCAGAAAGATTCATTAAAGAGGCGTCGAGCGTGTAACCCGTGGTGGCGGTAATCCATTGAGCGGTAGGGTCGCTGTAATGCCCCTCATCAGCGCGTTGGCACAAACTGCCTAATACGGCCCCGGCTTCTACCGAGGCCAGCTGATCTTTATCGCCGATTAACACCAGTCGAGCGTGGGAGGGCAGCGCATCCAGTAGCGCTGCCATCATCTCGATATCCACCATAGAGGCTTCGTCCACCACTACCATGTCATAAGGCAGCGGGCGGTGAGCATGATAGGCATAGTGACGCGTATCTGGGCGAGCACCCAGTAAGCGGTGCAGTGTTTTCACCTCAGTGGGCACAGACTGCTGCGTACCCTCAGGGAGCTCAATATCGTTCAGCGCAGCCACCTGTTGGGCAATTGATTCGTTGAGTCGAGCGGCTGCCTTACCCGTCGGTGCCGCCAGCGCAATCGTCAGCGCGGGCTGGTTAGCGAGACGCGTTAACCCTTGCAGAAGCGCCAGCAGACGAATGACCGTGGTGGTTTTTCCTGTGCCAGGGCCACCGGTAATCACTGCAAAGGGGGCGCGTGCGCCAATCGCACACGCCATTTTTTGCCACCGTACATCGTCCGCATGAGGTGCATCAGGCGGAAACAGACGGTTCAGCAGGTCGGCGGCTTGATCGCTGGGCCAATCGGTCACGTGTTCAAGGCGCGCGTTCACTGCCGCGGTGATGCGCTGCTCGTGCTGCCAATAGCGGCGCAGATAGAGCGTGGAGCCGACCAGTACAAGAGGCTCATTGCCGTTAGTGCCGGTGCCCACCGCCGACCAAGCCCGTAATGCTTTTTCCCAGCCGGTGTCTGCATAACGGGCAATGAGGGAGTCGGGTGTGGGCAGCTCGGGCATGGCTTCCTGAGCTTGTACAGCGATCAGCGAGCGGGGCTGTGTGGTCAATGTTGTCAGATCAAGTAAGAGATGCCCTTGCCCGGCTAAATGGCTGACCATCGCCGCCGCTAGCAAGCAGGGGCCATCGGCCTCTGGTGCAAGCCGTGCTAGCTGGTCAGCGAATGCTGCGTCCAGGTCGCGAATCCACCCCGCGCGCGCCCAGTCGAAAAGCGTAATCAGTAAGGTCTCGTTATCCGATAAGTGCAGGGTATTCATACCGCCACCTCCTTGTGATTTTCTCCGGCCATCAGGTCATCCAGGCGCTCAATAAACGCAAGGGGTGGCTTAACACGCAGAACGCCCCGGCTAGGCGCTTGTATGCCCCGCAGAAAGACCAGCATGGCACCGCCAATATGGTGGTCATAGTCGTAGGCGGGCAGGGTTTGGCTTAGATGGCGATGCAGTGCCAGCAAGTAAATACACAGCTGCATGTCGTAGCGCTTATCCAGTGCTGCTCGCGCAAGCGCGTCTTGGGTGTAAGCCGCATCAGAAGGCCCCAGCCAGTTTGACTTCCAATCAATCACGTAATATTGGCCGTTGTGCTCTGCCAGTAGGTCGATAAAGCCTTTCATCAAACCGTTGAGCTGTTGAAAGCCCAGCGCTGGCCGTGGCTCTCCTGGAAACAGCGTCTCCTTCACTAGCTTATCGAGTACCGGGGTCTTGGCATTTACTGTGGCAAACCAAAAATCAGGTTCAGCGCGGTAATGGGTGAGCGATGCCAACACCGGGCCTTCCTCGCCTTCTGCTGCTAGTGGGGTATGTAACCACGACGTGATACCGGCTTTTAGTGCAGGCCCATGCGCTTCCCAACCTCGTTGAGCGCAGCGCTGAAGCATACGCTGAGTAAGCTCTGGGTCACGGCTAGCGTTATCAAAACCTTCGTTCGCCAGTGTTTCTAATACGCCATGCAAAAAGGTGCCGGGGTTGGGGCCTTTAGGAAACGCATGCAGCGAGCCCACTTCAGGCGTGCCTTGGATAAAGGCGGTGCGTATCGGCTGGTGCTCTTCGGTTTCAATTTCGGCCTGAGACGTTTCAGGGGCATTCACACCTTTTTGCTGCAGAGCCGAGTAGCTGGCAATCCACCATGGGGTGAACGCTGGGTGGCTCGGTGTTCGTGTGGTCTTTAACTCAGGGTTGGTCGCCTGTACTTGGTAGCTAACCTCCTCGCTCGTGGCGGGATGGGAGGTAATATGAGCGCAGGCTTGTGAGTGTACCTGCCACGCGCTTTTAATCGACCCCAGGTCGGGCAATACCTTCCCACCACCTAATAAGTAGCCAATACCGGATTTATCGATTTGAGCTTTTTTGCTGCGACCATGCTTCAGGGCGGCTAACCCGATAAACGTCGCGTGGCGAGCGCGTGTTAGCGCGACATACAGCAGGCGCATATCTTCAGAAAGCCGCTCATCATTAGCCGCTTCAAAGCCTTCTTTCGCCTCATCTTTACTATTGGCTAGCTCTAAAAACGCGTTGCCGCGTTCATCGTGGAACAGAGGTGTGCCCCATTTCCCGTTAATTTCTTTAAAAGTCGCGATAAAGGGCAGGGCGACAATCGGGTACTCCAGCCCTTTGGATTTGAAGATGGTCACCACCTGGATCAGGTCGGCATCGCTTTCTAGACGCAAGATTTGCTCATCGCGTTTTGGGTCTTGAATATGTTCGCCAAGGACGCGAATCAGCGCCTGGTCACCGTCTAAGGTATCGCTCGCCTGTTGGGCCCATTCGGCAAGGTGCAGTAGGTTAGTTAAGCAGCGCTCCCCTTGTGGTTTAGCGAGCAGCTGCTCCGGCACACGATAATCGTGCATCAGCTGACGTAAGGCAGGCAGTACGCCCTGGCGATGCCAGCGTGCGCGATACTCAGCAAAACGTTCTTGCGTTGCTTCCCAGGCGAGCTCGTTATGGTGAAGTTCATCCAGTTGAGCAAGGCTCATTCCCAGCGTGGGCGTGGCAAGTGCTGCGCGAAGCGTCGAGACCGATTCAGGATGAGCAATGGCTTTAAGCCAGCGCCAGCAATCTTTCGCTTCTGGGGTAGCGAATACGCTGTCGCGGTCAGATAGATAAACACTAGCTAGCTGGCGTTCGCTCAATGCCGAACGGATAGCAGCTGCCTCCGTGCGGTCGCGCACCAAAATAGCAATGTCGCTCGCCTGAAGTGGCCGAAACGCTTGGCCGGTAGTGCTTTCAAAACCTGAGGCGTTTGAGGCAGCGTCGTTAAGCCAGCTGGCGATTTGATTGGCGCAGTGGCGAGCGGCCTGCGCAAGGTAGCGCTTCTTATTCACCGGTTCGTCATCTTCACCCACCCACCACGCTGTTAGCGCCGCTGCCGGCTTGCTATTCAGCACTAGCGCTTCTTTTCGGCCATTCGCGCCTGCCGGTGTAAACGGCATGGGGTTTTCTTGGGTTGTTTCGTTGGCAAACCTGAAGGCTTTTCGAGTAAACGCATTTTCGGCATGCCGAAAAAGTTGATTTACCGAGGCCACTACGTTCGCGCTTGAACGGAAGTTCGTTGCCAGGGTGTGATGACGTGGAGATGTGGCAGCACGCGCCTTTAAGTACGTATAGATATCGCCACCGCGAAAGCCGTAAATGGCTTGTTTGGGGTCGCCAATCAGGATCAGTGCTGACGAAGGGGCGTTCTCTTGCACCTGGTAGATCGCATCGAAAATACGGTATTGCGCAGGATCGGTATCTTGGAACTCATCAATCATCGCCACGGGAAACTGCGTGCGTAGCCTGTGTGCGAGTGCATCGCCGCCTTTGCCGCTTAGGGCATCAGCAAGGCCCTGTATCATACCGTCAAACCCCATCTCAGCACGTTGTGAGAGCTGTTGGTTTACTCGGTTGGAGACCCACTCGCGTGCGTCGGCCAGTACCAGCGGCTTCAGTTCTTTGGCTTGAGTGTGAAGACTGGTAGACAGCTTATGCCATTCCTCTAACGCATCATGAACCTCAAAGGCGGGTAACGTGGTGCCTTTATTTACTAACAGCTGGCTGGTGGCGAGTTTAGGGACAAACTTACACGCGGCCAGGCAGCGCTTTCCCTGCCCCCAGGCGTCCAGCTCTTCTAACCAGCTTGCAAACGTGGTGTCATCGTTTTTGCCCCGAAACTTATTGCCATTGAGCTTGCTGCGAAGGGTGTACAGCGCTTGGTGTATCGCTTCTGCGTCCTGACAATAGGCTTGCCGTGCCTTATCTTCGCCCTCATTTAGCGCTTCACGAGCGGGAAGCAGCCCCCGTAGCTGTGCCTCCAGGTCTTTTTTGGGTAAGGGCGCGCCTGCAAAGCAGAGTTGAACATCATGACGCTGCAATAACGTGCGTAAGGCACCATGTAGCGCTATTGGCGATTCGAATAACTCCATCATCACTCCGGCCACAGGAGCATCCATGGGGTAAATGCGTGTCCGCCAATAATCAAATACGGCCTCCTGTGTTAAGGAGGTGAGGTCTTTCACTATCTCCTGGTGAAACAGTTTCCCGCTATCGAAAGCATGCTCCTTGAGCATCCGCTGTGCCCAGCTGTGGATGGTAGAAATAGCGGCGTCATCCATCCACTCGGCGGCCACTTCTAACCTGCGGGCGCAGAGTGGCCAATGGGCGCGAGGATAATCGTCGCGCAGCTGCGCGAGCAGGGAGTCGCTTTGATGCAGGCCGTCGTCCTTCACCGTTGCCCTAAACGCCTCTGCGGCTTGCACTAAGCGGGCACGGATGCGGTCTTTCAGCTCTTGGCTAGCGGCCTCTGTAAAGGTGACGACCAAGATGTCCGGAGGCACCAGCGGCATCATAAAGCCATTAGTGGACGAATGGCTGTCATCCTCGGGCTGCCCGTGGCCAAGTACCAATCGCACGTATAAGAGCGCAATCGTGAAGGTTTTACCCGTCCCAGCACTGGCTTCAATGAGTTGGCTGCCGCGTAGGGGAAGGCCCAGGGCTAAGGGGGCAGAAGACGACACAGTTGAGGGGAGCGTGGTCATTAGCGTGCCTCCTGTTCAGTGGTTGGGTGCTCAGATGCCGTTAGCGCGGCTACCCAGTCATAGAGGTCACGGTGGACATCCTGGCAAGCAGTCAAAAACTGGTCATTAGATAAAAAATCTTCCAGGGTAGGTAACTCACGCACTGTCAGCGGACTTCGCTGCAGTAGTTGGTCGAACGCCTTTTCCCATTCCTCCACTAGCTTTTCGTTTTGGCATAACGCCTCTATGTCGAGTGGGTCAACGCCATCAGGTGCGCATTCAAATAGCGTAAATGCCAGTGAAGAATGCGTGGGTAATGGCGCCTGCATGGCGCTAAACCATTGACGAATTAGCCTATCCAACCACTCTGCCGCCTGGGCTTTGGGAAAGCCGGGTATGGCCAAGGTACCGCTTGGTGAGACCAGGTGCGTAGTTGATTCTGGGTGGGTGAGCTGTAGCGCTAGATGTGCTGGCCAGTGGCGCATGATCTGGTTCCAATGCCAGCTGTTACCTTGGTGCAGATGGCTAGAAAGTAATACGATCCGCGCTGTTTCCGTGTCGCTACAGAATACGTTATTTAGCGTATCGTTCAGGGTGATATGCACCGGTTGAGTGTGGTTAAAAGGCGCTAGCGTGACAGGTATTATCTCTACAGAGTGAGACACCGAGACCACTGGGTGGGCGGCGTCAGGATATCGACGCAGCTGTGTCTGGTAGGCGGTGAGGGTGTCAGGCAGGTGCTCTAGCAGTGCGTGTTGAACAATGGGGCCTACCGGTGAAGGCGGGTAATGGCCTGCTCGTTGGCGTGTGTCGACCGTTTCTTGAAACAACCGGTCGATGTCGGCATTTCGGTCGCTGGTGAGGCGCTGGCCTAGATGCTGCAATACAGCGTCGCGCTGTTGCCACTTTTCAAGAGAGTCAAAGTCAAACGGTTCGTCGTCTTCACTCGTCGTGTGATCGTCACGCATGGACGTTGCTAGCCGCTGCTGAAACAGTGCACTCACGGGATCGCGCATAAAGCTGGCCAGGGCACTCAGCGTCACCGTGCTTTCTGGTTGCCATAACGGTAGCGAGGCAGAGACTTGCAACAATGAGGGCCCAGAGGTTGTTGAGCGGACGCCTTGCCACTCGCGGGCATACGTAAACAGTGGCGAGGTTTTATCAAAATACGCATGACCAAAGGGTTGAAGTGGATGCTCTACGGTTAAGGTGGCCAGCAGGCTACGCCGCTGTTTTTCGCGCTCATCGGCGGATAAACGCGCTGGCGTGTCCTGCGCTGCTAGCCGCCAACCAGCGGCAATATGATCACGCAGTTGCCCCACTAGCACGCTAGGCGGCTGTTCTTGGTTATCTTGTGCGCTAAAACCACACCAACTAATCACTAGACGCTCGCGTGCTGACAACAAGGCTTCGAGGAACAGATATCGATCGTCGTCACGTCGTGAGCGATCACCCGGGCGGTAGTGTCCGCGAATGGCCATGAGATCAAAGTCGGGAGCTTGGCTTTTACGAGGGTAGGCGCCTTCCTGCATACCCAGCATGTACACGTGGCGGAAGGGGATCGCGCGCATCGGCATCAGTGTCGCAAAGGTGACGCGCCCCACGATAAAGTTCTGTGCCAACTGAGGTTCATCGATACGCGACAGCCAGCTCTCGCGTACTACCGCCAAGTTAATAGGCAGATCCATTTGAGCATCGTGAATCTCTTGCTGCCACGCGTCTAACGTGGTTTGCACGTGCCCTAACAGCTGTTCTTCGCGTGGAGAAGTAGGCGCTAAGAAGGTAACGATCAGTTTGCCTAATACCGCTGACCAGCCGTCCGCTGACTGTGAGGTATCCAAGCGCTCTCGATAGTCCTCAAGGGCGGAAATGAGCCGGTAAAGTGAGCCGGCAATGCGTGCATCTAGGCCGGCCACTTCATCAAACGGCACAATGCCTTCCCAGTCATCGCCGGTCTCAGCAGGGGCTCCAATGGCATACCCCATGAGCATGCGCTCAAGACCAAAGCGCCACGTATGTAACTCGTCATGCTCCGGCAGATCGAGTGAAGCGCGTTGCTGAGCATTGAGTCCCCAGCGGATATTGGTGTCACGAACCCAGCGCTGAAGGGTGGGGAGGTCGCTCTCTTCAAGCCCAAAGGCATGCCGTAATGGTGGGATATCAAGGAGCTCCAACACTTCGCTGGTGCGAAAGCGCCGCTGTGGTAGCGTTAATAACGTTTCGAGCGCGACTAGGAGAGGCTCGCGGTGGCGGCGCTGTTGGTCGGCAAGATGATAGGGCAGGTAGCGGCGTTCATGGGGCGAAAACTGGCCGAATACGGCTTCAATGTACGGGGCATAGTCGTTGATGTTCGGCACCATGACGATAATATCGCGTGGCTGTAGCGAGGCATCCTCCCCAAAGGCCGCTAACAGCTGGTCGTGGAGCACTTCCAGTTCGCGCTGCGGCCCATGACAGACCGTAAAGGTGATTGAACGATCCGTGGCGCTCAGCGCTGGCCAGCGGCCCTGGCTTTCAGCCGCCGGCCGTAAATCTAAAAGGTCATCCTGTAACTGGCCCAATAAATAACGCGTATCCGGTGTGACAAAGCAGTCAACGGGCTGTTGGAGCGCCGTAAAGGCGTCTTGATACTGCTCAGTCGCGTCGTATTCGCTGAGCAGGTGTAGATAATCACGTCCCTGCTTTCCCCAGGCGGCCAGCAGTGGGTGCGCATGTAGATGCAACGCTTCCGGTGTCGCATGTAAATCGGCAGGCATGCCTTGTTTACGACGTTGTCGATGATGGCGCCGCAGTGCATCTCGCGTCTCAATAATATCGCCCCAATAGTGCTGGCAAGGATTGAGCAAACATAAAATCACTTCTGATAGCGGCGAAAGCGCGGCAAGCACTTCGATCATCTGAAGGGGCAGGGATGAAATGCCAAACACCACGATTCTGGGGGAGAGGCCTTCTGGTCGTTGAGAGAGTTCGTTAGCCGCCGTTTTAAAGCGCTGATGTATCGCGCCGCGGTGACTATGGCGAGCCTCCTCCCCCAAGCGCTCAGCAATCGTGTCACCCAGTAAGCGCCATAGCGTAGGTTGCCATAAGTGCTCATCGTCTAACGGCTGTTGGCGTGCTGCGCTATCTAAAAAACCCTGCGTGAGGATGTCATCGCCTTGCTCCCAGGCCGTTAGCCAGTCTGCGCGATAGACCTGATACTGATCGAACAGATCGGCAATGCGTTCGGCTAACTGATACCGCTTGCGTGTATCCGGATCCTCCTCAAGATAGCGAGCCAGTGGCTCAAAGCGGGGATCCTTTAAAACGTCGGGCAATATAGTGAGGATCTGCCAACGTAGCTGGCCCTTATCAAAGGGCGAGCTTTTGGGCACGCTGTTGTCACCCGTCGCGGCGTCAATCACTTGGCGGTAAGCCTGCCACTGGAAGCGCGCTGGCAGCATGACATCTGCGCCAAGGCTGATGCCTCTGCCTACTCCACCCTGCGTCTCGGCCATAGAAATCTTCAGCCATTGGGCAATGCCGTTGCTTTGTACGAGAAACGTGGTTTTCTCCAGCGGATGCAGGGGGCGGTGGGCTAGCCACGCCATCGTGACATCACGCAGATCTTCCATGCGGTTGCCCTGAAGGACAATAAGGCCTTGGGTTCGTTTTTCATGGGCATTAGGAGCAGAGTAGGCAGCCATAAGAACTTCCTTGTTAAGAAAGATTTAAACGCCAGTGTAGCGCCAAACTAAGTGTATTGAGAGTATCAGTATGTCTGAATAATGCGACACAGAGCGTCGCACCCGTGCCGTATGCTGCTTCTTATGCAACGAGGAGGAGTGGGCATGGATACATTATTGCTGGATGATAATGGTGGCGGTGCTTTGGTAGGTAAATGTGGTAACGCGCATCAAGGTACTTGGCTAGTCGTTAAAGAGATGCATCTGCGTGCCTTGGATATCCACGATGATCCGGTGCTGGAAGTGTTGGACTTTCGCGGCTGTGGCGAGCAAGCGCACCTGCATTTACAGCTAGACCGACTGCCCAACTTACGCATGATTTATTTACCTGAGCTCTCCCAAGGTGCCGTTATCCATCTGTTCTGTATGGATGTGCCACGCTCATTATTCATTCATGGAAACGTCACTGAGTTAGATGCGGATTGGCAAGCAGGTACGCTACGTTTGGTGTCTCACAAGGCAGCCTACGAGGGCGTACGTCTTTTGGGTCATGATGCACACAGTGACGATCTTTGCCCTTCGACAGGGAAGAAGGGGGAGGACGATGAATTAACGGTTAATCCCAATCAGTTGTCTGTTGTGCTCAACCCACGTCTTTTGCCTGCAAGCTTACGGCTCTCAGGCGAGGGCACATGGATGTTGCCCGATGCGTCTCATGTCGAACAGTGCGTCATTGATGGCCCCACTAAGGTGAGTATAGAGAAAGCATCCATTCTTAACACGCTGACCATTCAATCTAGCGGTTCCTATGAGGTGGCAGGGATAAAAGCCTTAGCGACCGTAAAAGGAGCGCATAATCAATTACGTGAGACGCCGGACGCTCGGCCTTCTTCATCCTTACACCATACAGCTCGCAAACATCTCACGTTACGAGGGAGCGTAAAAGCACTAACCTTCGCCGACGCCTGGGGTCATGTGCAACTGCATACGCCACACTTAACAACCCTCACGCTCAGCTGGGCCAAACATGTCGCGTTACATCATTGCCGCGCTTTAACCACCGTATCGCTGCCCGATGGTGTGTCCGTAGACTGTTACGGCAGTGTTCCGTACCCACTGTTGAACCAGGCGCGCTTTTTTATTGATGAGTCGACGCTGGCGCATTGCTTGACCCGAATAGAGGCGGGAGAGCATGGATTACTAGAAGGTGTGTTAAACGTGCTTGCGCAACGCCACACGCCTCATGGCGTGTTTTACACATTAAGTACGCTGTTACGTTTGGCCAAACAAGGCATAGCGCTCAACGCGCTCTGGCAGTGCCGACGCGCTTTAAGTGGCTGGCAGCGCTTGGGTGGACGCAAGCGCAAACGCCTATCGTTAACCCACCAAGACTACCAACGTGCTAATAAGCGTTGGGCTTGGCAGCTGCCCGTGGATCGTGTTGAAGAGGGCTTTAGTGCGGATTTACACCTTTGGGCGCTTTGTATGCCTCACTGCTCTGATGCTCGGGCGTATCGCAAAACCCTATTAAAAGAAGCACAAAAACGTGACTGTTTAGTTCACCTCTTACGTGTGGCAACCGTGGAGCAAGGCTTACCCGCCTTAGTGGAGTTAGCGACGGACGTACTCGTCGCGCTGTATGGCCAGGGGGAGTGGCAACGGTTTTCATTACCAAATGGCCAGTCAGGCGTTGCTCGCTATTTGCCACGGCTGTTGCGCGCGCAGGCTTTAACGCCATTGCAAACAACCGCCATATTAAATGCCGCGGCGAATCTTGCCCCATGGCTGTCTCTCCCTGCTCTGTTGGCCCATCAGCTCGCCAACAACTCAGGTCCTACTCGGGCGCTGCTGATGACGTTATCTCGCCATCCCGATGAATGGTTTCGTTGGCGTATGCCGGGTTTTCCAAACAGCCAGCATGTTGCTACGGCTAAGCAACAACTGTTGCAGCTAGCACTAGTGCCTGCCTCTGGCGCGCACAAGTTGGTACAGCAAATGGAGCAATCGGCTGTCATTCGTGAGCCTGCCTGGATGGTAAATGATGGGTTTTTGTCTGACTGTTAAATCTTGATTGTATTCAGCTCAGCTTCCTCATTGCGTAGGTGTATACCGAAAAAGAAGTTAACCACGGTGGCCTGAACTCTACTTTTGAAACCCTCTAAAAATGGGGGGATTACCGTGCGGTGTCCTCTTAGTGACTAAGAACTTCGCTTGCGCCAGCAAAGCTTGCTTTGGCGAATTCTGACTGAGATCATCTAGTTCTTATTTAGTAGTGGTTCTAATTCCACCTCAACCACATGTTCCGCGAACTCCTGGAAAAAACGATACATATGACGAAGCCCACCGAGGACGAAATTCAATCTCTAGAAAGAGACCATGTTGCCCCTAATATAGTCGTGGCAAGCACCTCCATTGCCGCTTTACTTGACGGGGAGTCGATCCTCGGTAGCGACGGTAGCTATATAAAAGGGCGCTTGAACATCCCCGAATATCAGCGTCCTTACCGTTGGCAGATCAAACATCTGCAACGATTAATGAACGATCTCAGCGAGTGCTTCTCACCACCTACGAATGGAACGCCTATAAAGCACGATTTCTACTTGGGCAGCATCATCATCCACCAGTCGCGTCCACCAAGAATGCGCGCAGATTTTTTGAATATCATCGATGGTCAGCAGCGCCTGATTAGCTTGGCATTGCTGTCATATGTACAGAAGCAACGTAATCTCGCCAAAGGCATCGAGTTAACCTCCCCCGAGTCCCAGGCCCAAGCCCTACGCAATTTGCGCTGGCTAGAGAAACAGTCAATGCCTACGGTGGACTTTAACCGGGTGAACATCACTTTGGTCGTCACTCGCAGCGAAGATGACGCATACCGTTTTTTCGAAACGCAGAACACCGGTGGGATCCGGCTAGACGGTCCATCGATCCTCAAGGCGCATCATTTGCGTGGGGTGCCGGGACAGGAACAGGACACACAAGCAAGGCGTTGGGAGGCCTGGGGCAAGCTTGACGACACAATGGACTCGCTGATGAAAGCGCGCCACTGGCAGCGCTTAAAATGGCGCAAGCTCTCAAGCCATCGCCAGCCGCTGAAGTTACGCGAGGAGATTGTTGAGGAACTAGCCGAACGCACCGGGCAAGGCCAGGACTTGGCATATCGCACAGCGCGGGTCAGCCATATTGGGGCGAGCCAATCCTTGCATGTCGACAGTGGATATGCGATGCGACAGCCGCTTAATACTGGAACCAACGCCATACATTACTTCGATTATTTCCATGGGCTGCGGCGAGCGGTATTGATTAGGCGCGATGACATCAGCCTTGAGTCTTTTCACCAGTTCTACGACAAACTGATAGTACAGGCCAACGGCAGCGTTTTTTTACGCAAGCTCTTTGATTGTGCCGTGTTGCTGTATGTCAGCCAGTTTGGTCGTCAAAGGTTATTAGAAGCAGGGTACTGGTTGTTTAGAGTGATATTTTCACCACGACTGAGCAATGAAAAGGCCGTGCGTGAAAGCACCGCTCAGAGCTTTGTCGAGCTTAATCCAGTGTTGGACTGGATCGCCTACAGCTATACCCATGACGAACTAATCGAGACATTACAGGGATTTAGTTATTCCATTGCCGAGAGGTTAGATGAGAACGGTGTGAAGTATCGGTTCGTGCGTACTGTACAGGCGTACTTTTCAATGAGCTTGAACGAGCCGGGCGAAGCGCTGCATACAAACTTTGATGTTGAACTTAAGCAGGCTATCACCAAAATGTTCAAAAAACACTCTTCCAGCTTAGCAGGTACGAAATGAATACTAATGTTCACTCCTGTGTACAGACACCGGCCTTGTTATCCGATGAAGAGATCACACTGGTTATCCCCAGCTACCAGCGCCCTTTTGTCTGGCCGAGCGAGTATGTGGTCGACTTGTTGAATCAGATTATAGTGGCCTACAATACCGACGCGCCACATTACTATATAGGCACGGTACTGACATCCGCCGTCTCCCAACGCGATTCCGGGCAAACCCATTCTCTTTATGAAGTGATCGACGGTCAGCAACGCATGACCACGTTGATGCTGATTGCACTCGCGCTGACTGCTGTAGTGCCCAATAACTCACTGGCGAAATTTATCGTATGGAGTAAACAGCCCCGGCTCCATTTTGCCATTCGTGACGAAGTGCAGCGGCTGTTTGCGGCGTGGGCTGGTCTTGAGCATGAAGAAAATACTGACAGGTTCTCTGAAGCGGATGAAGCCTATATCAAACACCTTTCTGCTGCGCGCAAGGCGCTTTCCGATCGGTTAGACGAACTGGTTAGTGACCATGATGAAGCGTATCTGGCCGAAGTGGCGGAATATCTGTTTTTGAAGGTTCGATGGGTGAACAACATCATGCCTCACGGCATGGATCTGAACCGGCTGTTCTCAACTATGAACAACAGTGGCGTGCAGTTGGAGCATAGCGATATTCTTAAGTCTCGTTTACTGGCTGTAATCGAGACGCAGAAGCAGCGCTTCGACGCGATTTGGCAGGCCTGTGAAAACATGGACGATTTCTTCGAACGCAACCTGCGCAAGGTCTTTCCGGACGCAGACTGGAGACGCCTGAAACAGCCTGATCTGGCCAACCACTGTGTTGCTTCCTTCCCGCTCAAGCGCGTCCACTCCAAGCATGTGCAGGGTATGACCATTGCACAGTTGGCTAAACTGTCGGAGGTTGAGGTGAGCAAGCCAAAAGCACGGGAGGAGCCTGAGAGTTATTGTCGTTCAATCATCAGTTTCAACCTTCTGCTTATGCATACTTATCGCATTTATCTTAGTCAGCAGCGCCAAGGCGATGTCGAAGCGCGCCTGCATGACAGTCGGCTCAATGACTACTTTGCAGACTTCATCTCTAATGCCACTGAGAAGCAGGCTAAAGCCTTCATCGAATGCCTTTGGACAGTGCGTTATCAGTTCGATCTATGGGTGGTGAAATGGTTACCTGAAATTGACAACCAAATCTGGAATTTGCGCCAGACAAGCGTAAATAAGAGCCGCATCAGCGATGGTGGGGGACTGAACCGTACCCAGCTAGAAAGCAGCGACTTAAGCCAACTGCAGAGTGTGCGCAACTTCACTGGCGAACGAAGTGCACAATATTGGCTGACTCCGTTTCTAGGTACGTTAGTAGTTTGCGAAAAAATGAAACAAACGCAGGTATTGTCGTTACTGGAGCACATTGATAATCAGTTATCCTTAGCTAAAGCTAGTCAGAAGGTGGCTAGCTTTGCACTATTGACTGGTGAAGACTTTGCCATGCAAGGCATTGACAATATTATCGAATATTTGAAGGAACCCAACGGCACTCGCTTTGAACATTACTGGTTCCAAAAATTGGAATACATCCTTTGGCGAGAGCGCAGTCGCTTCGGTGTTTATGAAGCATCCAAGCTGGCGGCCTATCGGATCACTTCGAAGAACTCCGTGGAGCACGTTCATCCTCAGAAGGAAGAGTTCGGTGTTGAACTGGCTAAGGTACACCGAGATGGCTTTGGCAACTTAGTGCTGCTAAGCCCTAGCGAGAATTCTTCATACAGCAACCAACGCGTGGGCAAGAAACGAGAAGATTTTAAGGGCAAGCCCCGTTATGACTCACTTAAACTGGCGCATATTTTTAGCGGCAGAGCCGATGAAGAATGGGACTCAATCGCTATCGAACAGCACCAAACACAGATGTTAGCCTTAATCAAAGAGTATTATGCCAAGACAGAGATCTAATACGCTGGGATAAAAGTTGAAGATGCCTCCCCAGATGGATGTGCATTATGATAATACTTTCATGAGATTTCGTTCTGTTCATAACTCTCTTCTCATACCTCTCTCGCCGCGACTGCACCAGCACCTCTACAGCGTCGCGATCACGCGACGCTTATAATGACGTAAAAGCGAACTGGAATGGTACAAGTGGTACTGAGCACAAAACCTTACTAGTACTGCAGTTGTAGATAAAATCTACACTTCGTTGATCACAACTGGTGAGTGAGCGAGGTGCCCGATTCTGAACGAACTGACCCTTGAGAACGTGCGTAAGCAAACCCGTGATTGGGAATCGTCGTTATCTTCATGGTTGACAGCGCTGGGCGGTTACGTCAAGCGCGCCGAGGCCCGGGAACACCTCGGTGCCTACCTGCGGGGCCTATTGGGTGATGTCGATCGACGAAACAGTTGGCAGCTGGCGGAACATCAGGGCATCGCGCACTCCTATGGCTTCCAGTACCTGATCAACCGGGCTCGCTGGGATGAAGACTGTGTGCGCGATGCTGTGCGACAGCGTGTCTACGAGGTACTGCGCGACTATGACGCGGTGCTGGTGGTGGACGAAACGGGGTTCCTCAAGAAGGGGCACCATTCGGTGGGGGTCAAGCGCCAGTATAGCGGAACCGCAGGTCGGATCGAGAATTGCCAGATTGGCGTGTTCCTCGGTTATGCCAGTTGCTGGGGGCAGGGATTGGTGGATCGGGCCCTGTTCCTTCCCCAGGATTGGGCAGACGATCGCGAACGCTGTCGCCAAGCGGGCATCCCGGAAGACGTTAGTCATAAGACCAAGACAGCCTTGGCTCGAGAGATGCTTAGCAGGACGCTGGATCGCGGTGTCACGGCCCGCTGGGTGACGGGAGATGCCGTTTATGGCGATTCCTTCCAGCTGCGCTGGACACTGGAGGAGCGCGGTCAAGGCTATGTGATGGCCGTCAACCGCAAGGCGTATGTCTGGCAGGGGCTGGAACAACGTAAAGTGGGCGACCTGCTGGAAGCCCTGCCTGGGAATGTCGGCTGGACCCGTCTCAGCGCCGGAGCGGGTAGCCAGGGGCCCCGGGAGTATGACTGGGTCTATCTGCCGCTGAACCCAGGCTCTTTCGAGGGATGGCAGCGTGGCGTACTGGTACGACGTTTCCTGAACGCCGGACAAGAAATGACGGTCTATTTCACCTTCGCGCCCTGCGGTACGTCACTCGAAGACCTAGCGCTGGCGGCGGGGGGCCGGTGGAATATCGAGCGCTGTTTCCAGGAAAGTAAATCACAACTGGGTCTGGATCACTATGAGGTGCGAATCTGGCGAGGTTGGTATCGCCATATCACACTGGTGATGGCGGCCTACGCTCTGCTGGTCACGCTGCGCCGATATCAGCTAAAAAAAAGCCTGTTGCTAAACCTGGGTGGGCAAGGCCCGTTGTTCTTTCCCTGGCCGAAATGCGGCGATGGCTGTGCCTTACCTCCATTGCCCAGCGACGAAGAGGGCTGAAAGATGCGCTGCACTTGTCCTGCTGGAGAAGATGTCACCAACGTGTCGCCCAGTACTATCACTGGGTGACCCGCCAGCGAACGAAGGGAAGCATCATTACCTTATCTCTTAATGATTATCTACAACTGCAGTACTAGGCCTAACGAGACTTACAATGGATCTGTAAGTCGTTGTGGCCGAGCAAAATGGAGCACTAATTATGAGTATCCGGCGACTCATATCAATTGATTTGAGTCGGCTGTCTAACGTTTTATGCTGACAACATTTTAATTGCTACAGTTTTCGTATGCCACCTGTTGAGTAATAACTGCGCCCCAGCGTTGCCACACGTCTACTTGAGACTTCCAGCGAGCAGCACGATTATAGGTTCCCATTAGTTTGGGTGGAGCGTGGGCAAGCATCATCTCAACCAAAAGTGGCTCAGCCATTAGTGTTTCAGTCGCTTGAGTGGCAAACGAGCGACGCAAGTCGTGAGTGGTGAAGTGCTCTAGGTGATACAGCGGCGCGCAGTCATCGTGTTCCTTTCTGGCACGGCCTTGTAAACGCGCTATTGTGGTGCTCAGGCTATCCGGGTGAATTGGCTTACCAGTGCCTTGGGTAGACATAAAAACGAATTCACCACTTGCTAGCTGGCGCTGTTCTGCCAGCAGTTCAAGCGCCAGTGGGCAAAGGTGAACTTTATGTTGGCGGCGCGACTTTGTGCGTTCAACCGGTATGGTCCACTCTGTTTTTTTGACTTCATCCCAACGCATAAAAGCCACTTCGCTACGGCGGCAGCCGGTCAGTATCAGCAGCTTTAGCGCATTGGCTACGGGAATGCTGAGTACCGCGGTTGTTGCCTTGCCTTCGTTATCGGCACGGGTGTCATCTATCGCTTGCCACAGTTGACGTAGTTCAGGCAGAGAGAGGTGTCGTTGACGCGGAGCAGAGGCAGACGCAGCAATATCCGATGGCGTTACACCATCAGTTGGATTCACGTCGATTTGTTCACGCTTTTGGCAGTAGCGTAAAAGTTGGCGTAATAAGTTGAGGCTATGACGGGCTTCAACTTTGGCCTTTTTGGACGCTTGTTCTAACACTTCGATAATCAAACGTCGTGAGACATCACGCACGTAAAAATCAGCGAGCTGCGGGGCTAGATGGCGTCGCCAACGTCCTCGCTGCTGAGACACTGTCTTAGTAGTGGGGAGCTGTTTATTTCGCCCAGGTGTTTGTTGGTAGGTTTCTATCCAGCGCACAAAAGCATCCTGCATTGTCCATGCGGTCAGATTGTTGGCTTTTTCAGAAGCACGCTGTTTTCTTGGATCTAAGCCTTTTTCCACGACCTTTACAGCTTCTCGATGTGCCTGGCGGACCTCTGCTAATGTCATGGCTGGGTAAGTGCCTAGTTGCAGCTCAAATTGCTTCCCATTAATGCGGTAGCGATAAATCCATGCCTTAGATATTCGGTCATTACGTGCCTCTAAAGCCAGTCCACCTACGCCACGATTAGTAACGCCTTCCCTTATTTTTTCCTTGCCAACAGCGGGTTTGAAGGCAATAACTTGTTTTTCAGTGCTCAGCATTGTGTCTCCTTAAATGAGGATTTTCCGCCCCCACAGGCGCCCCCACAGCTGTGGCAGTATAGCGATGGAAAGCATGAGACACAATAAGACAGTATTTCTTGTTAAATTAATGATTTTGTTGAATTAATGAGTAATTAAAGGAATACTTAATAATGTATGAAAATAACTGAAATCCTGCTCCTAAGCGGCAGGTCGCAGGTTCGACTCCTGCCAGGGACGCCAACGGGGGTTCTTTGCAAGTCCTGAGAAGGCCTAAAAAGAGTATAATACTCTGATATACATTGTTTTTTAGCTCCTCGCAGTTCCTTCCAAACCCCGCTGCCAAGTGGTATACATTCCGGTATATGTCTTCATTCGGAAATACTCGGTATACCGCCATGGCGCTAACTATCCGACAAATAAACGCAACTAAGCCCGGCACGAAAATTATTACCTTCTCAGATGGCATGGGATTAGCACTTAGGATCTCAACCAACGGCAGCCGTGGATGGCGTTTGCGCTACACACGCCCTAACGGCAAACGCAACATGATCAGCCTTGGCCAACCCTAAGGTGCGCCTTGCCGAAGCAAGGGAAAAGCGGACGGATATGAGACGTTTAATATCCCAAGGCATTGACCCCGTAGAGCAAAAGCAGAGTGACAAACGCCAACGACAGTATGCAACTGAAAACACCTTTGAAGTGCTGGCCATGGAGTGGCACGCTGCCATGGTGCCGCGCTGGAAAGAGAGTTCTAAGCGTGCCAATGACAGCAGGCGCGTGCTTGAAATGTATGTGTTCCCAAAAGTAGGGAATCGGCCGATAGAAAGCATTCTGCCCCTCGAATGGCTAGGCATACTGCGCACGCTTGAAGATTTAGGGAAATTCGAACAGAGACGCCGCCTGCACGCCTTTTGTCGCGATTGTAGCGGTCAACTAATCCCGAACAGTAATTTAAGATTTTCCTCAGCCACAACGGGAGGCATGCCATCGTTAAATGAGTGAGGGCGCTGCTGGTTGTAGTAACCCATCAGATAGCCACTAACGTCTTTCCTGGCCTCAGGTAGATTTCGATATCCCAGCGCCGGTATCCACTCCGATTTCAGACTCCGGAACAGCCTTTCCATCGGCGAGTGTCCCAGCAGTTGCCACGTCGGCTCATGCTTTGTTTCATACGATAGCGCCAAAGTCTTTGGCGGAACTTGCGGCTGGCATACTGACTACCCTGGACTATCGGAATGGAACATAACGCTCTTTGGCTGACCACGTTGTGATCCAGCGCTTTCACAACAAGACCTGCATCCGGCCGTTTAAGCGTTGGCAAGTGCCATCGCGACTTCAGGAAAGCGAGAGGTCCAAGTGTTTCTGGGCTCAGTCCTCAGGTAGGGATTACCCTCCGGGAGACGCCATCGGAATCGCTTCTTCCCATGACCGACGAGTCGGTGAAGAATAGCTCCACCGAGTAACCCCTGATTGGTTTTGCCATACAGCACCCAGGTCTTACTTTGACCCGAGACTGGGGCATTAATTGCCTGACAGCTTGGCGGTTAAAGATGCCGCAAAGTTACGGGCCTTATCCTGGGGGATCGTCGTCACCACCCGCATGCCTCCATAGCGGCTCCGCTTGCGGATGATGCGATGGCCCAGGAACACGAAGCCGTCGTTCACATGGGTAATTTTGGTTTTCTCCATGTTCAGTGTCAGCTTGAGAGTTCCTTCCAGCATTTCCCGGCATTCTTCTCTGATCGCTTCTGCCTGAGCTTTAGTGCCCTTGCCGATAACGACGAAGTCATCGGCATAGCGGCAGTAGGCGACAGCTGGCTTCCATTGCCGGTTCTCTCGGATGGCTGAGCTTCGACCGATCTGGATACTATGGTTCCAGTACCACCGATCTTTCCGGGCCTTTTTGCCAAGGTAGCGCTGGTTCAGGTGCTGATCGAATTCATGCAACATGATGTTCGGCAGCAGCGGTGATAGAACACCGCCCTGGGGCACGCCTTCACTGGCGGCCCGAAAGAGCCCTGCATCAATCTGGCCGGCTTTGATGAATCGCCAGAGAAGATTCAGGAAGCGTCGATCCCTGATTCTGCGGCGTACAGCTTTCATCAGCAGCCGGTGGTGCACGGTATCGAAGTAGCTGGACAGGTCCCCTTCGATGACCCAGCGTCCACGCGTTACTTTATTATCCGTCAGTTGCAGTTTCACTGTGCGGATGGCGTGATGAACGCTTTGTTCCGGCCGGAACCCGTAGGAGAGCGTATGAAAGTCACTTTCCCACACGGCTCCATTGCCATTACCATGGCCCGTTGAACGATACGGTCGCGCAAGGTCGGGATACCCAGTGGCCGTTGCTTGCCGTTGGCCTTCGGGATATAGACCCTTCGGACCGGTGACGGGCTATAGGCATCGGAGAGTAAATCATTCCTGATTTGTTGAAGAATAGCCGGCAGTCTGGCCTGCGCAGTCAGCTTGACCTCCCCGTCTATCCCAGGCGTATGTGACCCTTTGGAAGATAGGGTGATCCGAGCCGCTTCTGCTAGCCAGTCAGGCTGTGCTATCAGGCGCAACAACCGATCCACTCGGCGATCGGAGTCGGCTGTTGTCCAAGTCGCTAGCTTGCGTTGCATTTCGCTGATTATCAAAGGTCTTCACCTTGTTTGGTCAGGTAGTTTGCTTGGCAAACACGTTTAAACTGCTCCCCTTTGCCATGTGATGGGCTTTCCCCATCGCGGACCACTACGGGAGCTCCGCCAGTCAATTCGGCTTCGGGGTCATGCCCCCTTGGCATCCGATATTGACTTTCCCCGGTTCACCTATCTGGACTTCAACATGCTGAGGAGGCTGCCCAATGCACTCTTTTATCCTTGCTTGCCGCAAGTTGACAGGCAGCAGCAGTCCCGCCTGTGAGGGATACTGCTGTCCCGACGTCCGACTTACCTGTTCGAACTTCTTCGTTCGACAGCGGCTGCCAGCTGAGCTGCGACTCTTTTTGAAAAGGCGGCTTACCTGAGCCTTTAAGACCAAACGCTCAACATCCACGCGGTCCCGCCGCTGGCGGTACTCGTAGTAACTGGAGCGGCTAATATCAAACGCGTTACAGACCATTTCAACAGGCATTTGCTCACTCAACTGGTCTATCAGCGCATACGATTCATGTCGTCCGACATCAAGAGAGCAGTGGTCTTTTTTAGGCTGGTTTTTTCCATCTCAAGGCGTTTGCAGCGAGCCTCAAGCTCCTGAATACGCTGCTGTTCTGGAGTTAACGCATTACCCTGTGGCGTTACCCCCTGACGCTCGTCCGCAAGCTGGTGGACCCAACGCTTTCTCTGACACCCAACGAGGTACAAGCTTGGGGATAGCTGTACCCCTGATCTAGTACCAGGCTGGCAGCTTCCTGCTTAAATTCAGGCGAAAAAGTACGTCGTTTCTTAGTCATCAGACACCTCGCTTAGGGTGGCAATATTACCACCTACGTTGGTGTCCGGTTTTATTGAACCACTACAACCTACGACTGTGAAAGGTACAAAATCTAGTATTGGCAGGACAGATGGCGTTAACCATGGCTATGGCTGCACTGGGGTTCGAAACTCGTTTCGAGAAGCTTAAGGCATTGGGTGTCCGTCCTTTTTTATTGGGGCTGATATTATTTGTCTTACTGCTCGCCGTAGGTGGCCTTGCCAGCCGCCTTCTGATGGGCTTACTGGATTCTTTGTCACTACTTTACGTACCTTCTGGCCTGTTTAATGTCCACCTGCGCCCCTTTCTGACGCTGTCGAGGGAAAATGTCAGAGTTGCCATTATCCTTCGGCCAAGCGTGTACTTGCGACATTCCTGGCAGCGAGAGAGTCAAGTTTTAGTTGCTGAATAATATCTGTGATCATGGCCAGTTCCTGTTCTAGCAGTGGCATCTTGTCCAAGTCATAGGCAGAAACGTCAATATCTGCCACATCTAGCAAGTCGCCGAAATAGGACAGCATGAATAGGGCCTTATTGTCTCGGAACTCGCAGGTAATTCCCGTGCCCTTGGCCCGAGCTCGGAACAGCTCATCGAGAGCAATAATACGCTCCATTAAACTCGGTGACAGAAGATAGCGGGCGTACTGCTGGTCAGAACCGTAGACCTCGAAACGGTCCTCGAACATTGGGTTTTCCAGCGCTACTCTGGATTTGGCCAGTGGTGATACCAGGCGGTTGCCAACCTTGCCGTAGTCGGTATCTACCACAGTATATCCAGTAAATTGGAAGGGCATGACGATGAGAAGCGCTCCGCCACCATGAACTGTGGTATTTGATTTTCTGCCGCGGCGTTTGAGCTTTAACTCACAGAACTCAAACTGGACGCCTGCGATGTTGCCACTGATGTAGTCTTCACTGCTCTTACTCGAAAAACGCGGCAAAATATCGAATGACTTGACGGCTTCTAGGTCTATACAACCATCTTTGTCGTAGGTGTGATCGCCAAAGGCTTGGAGTAGTACCGGGATAAGCTTTTGTTTGTAGTGCCGCGTGTACTGCAGCTCCGGGTAGACAACCCAGGCGCCCAGTCCGCCGACTACAAACAGGGTGTAGAGCGTAGGTTCGCCAGACACCAGCATGAAGAGGTCTAGCGCTAGCGATGGCAACCAAAGCAACCAGCCAAGGCGCCGAAACAAAGTCTTGCGACGTGTCTTGCTCGCCAGCTTTTCCAGCCTGAACTGCTCTAGTGGTTCTAGCAATGGTAAGACATCTCGTTCTATCGTCGCGCGGATGTCGTCGGATAACTCGGTCGTTATCTCAGGGTGCTGGAAGGCCGTCCCGCTGCCTAGCTGCTTGAGCGCCTCACCAGCCTGAAAAAATGTCTTCAGAATACTCATGAGCTGAGATAATGGTCAGCGTTGACCGGTGCGCGATCGGTTTTAGATGCCTCGAAGAACGGCAAGGGCTCTAAGCCCATTACCTTCGCAATCAATGTCCCCGGAAAGATCTGGATGGCATCCTTGAACCGGCGTCCCGCGGCATTGTAGCTACGTCGAGCGGCTGAGATATGCTCCTCTACATCCGCATATGCTCGCTGAGCTTCCAGCATGTTGGTGTGAGACTTAAGGTCGGGGTAGTTTTCAACCGCCACCATTAGTCCCGACAGTTTGTCTTCCAGAGCCGCCTCTAACTCGAATCTCTTCTCGGCGCCTTCGCGGTCGTTTGCCTTTGCCGCTTTTAACACTTCCGTGCGCAGTTGAGTAATGTCAGTGAGTAGTGTCTTCTCGTGCTCCATGAAGCGAGCGGCAATTTTCAAAATATTGGGGATCAGGTCGGTGCGTTTCTTCAACTGGACATCAATCCCTGAAAAAGCTTCCTGAGCCGCGTTACGTCGAGAAACAATAGCGGCATACCAAAAGTAAAGTAAAATTAAAGCAGCTATGACAGCCAAGATAACCCAATTCATTACAACGTTCCTTATAATGCGCAGTGTGGGGAAGACTGCATGGTACTACAAGTTAACTTGATTATTTGTGTGATCATCTGCCAATCGACTCTAGGAAACCGCTGAACAGTCGCTATCGATGTGGCTCGAACGCCACGTCAGCGAACATTTTCTGGCTTTCTCAGGTGCTTTCCTAGGGAAGATCTGAATAACTGCCAGTACTTGTCAACTCTCACGTGCGCTGTTGGACAATCGAAAAGTCAGACACTTTTCTCCCGTTCTTTGTCTATATTCGCCTGTTTCCCACTCATTGAGTGGAAAACAGGCGCAGTAACCCTACTCCCCCAGGTATTTCTCGCGCAATGACGGAACTTGAGAAGCGACGTCTCGTCCGGCAATCGATCCAGTTTTAAGCCGGCGAGGTGGTGCATAGACTCGATCTCATAGAGAGCATCTTCCATGGTCGGATCACTCAAGTTGTAGAACACTTGCATGCAGTGGACGCGAGGCATGACAGTCAGCGGATACGACGGCCGCCCGCTCCCGCCTTTGGGATAATAACGGACTACCTTACTTCTCCAACAGCTTCCAGGGGGTCAGCCTGTCCATCCGCTTCAGAAATATTTAGCGGCGGGTCTTTGCTTCTTATTCTGGTATTCGGCTTCGGAGAAAGTGATCTGATCCATGGCAGTGCTGAATCCTGTGCGGTTGAAGATGGCCGTATTATCACTGAAGTCAGGGGTGTTTTTAATATCATCCTTAAATTTATGATATTGAATGATTTTTTAGAATTATGCCATAATCCCCACTTCGGCCTTCCTTTGCCACCGCTTTCCATTCCGATATTAAACCTTTCTTGACTGCCCCGGCTCTGTCTGTAACAGGTATGCTCTTGGTTTGCCGTTTCTGCTGCACCTGCTAAGGACATTGCTATGCGTTTCCAACCCGTTATTGGCATTACGTCAATTGTGATGATGTCTTCGTTACTGCTGCCTACTGCGCTTCTGGCGCAGGATGCCCATATTGGCAGCGTGCGAACTGAGTTTAGATTGATTGGCCCGAACAGTACGATTGAAGTAGAGCGTTTTGATGACCCAAAAGTACAGGGGATCTCCTGTTATCTCTCCTACTCACAAGTGGGCGGGTTATCGGGTGCGGTAGGGCTGGCTGAGGAAGCTAGCGAGGCCAGCGTGGCGTGTCGGCAAACGGGAGAGGTCGTCTTCGACCCTGACGATGTAGACGAGCAAGAAGTCGTTTTTAACCAGCGCCGCTCTGCGCTATTTAAGAATATGCGTGTGGTGCGTATGCACGATGCTGAAACTGAAACCTTTGTGTACTTAACTTACAGCACCAAGCTGGTGGATGGTTCGCCAAAGAACGCGATTTCAGCGGTCCATTACGGTGGGTTTTAAGAAGGGCTAGCGGGGGTTCCCCAGCATCTGTGTCCAAAAGGTGGTATAGCGCGAATCAGCATTGCTGGCCTTGGCCATGCCCATTTCGGTGAAGGTGCCATTCATCATATTGCGGCAATGGCCGAGGCTCTCTAACCAGCCGTTTACCACGGCGGCGACAGATGTATGCCCAGCAGCAATATTTTCATCCATGGCTTACCACGTGTAGCCATGTTGATTGGCGCGTTGCTCAATTCCTGCGCCGTTAGCATCGGTATGGCTAGCGTAGTCGTTGTTGGCCATGTCGCTGGCGTGCATATCGGCAGTGGCCTCCAGCACACGCCTTGATCGCTTTTTGTATAAATCCTGCCCGTAGCCTAGCCATCATTTTCGGTGTCATCCAACCCTACCGTCCAGTTTTTAGTGTATATGGTGACTGCTCCCCGCCCTGACGGGCGAGGCTTCCAACTTCTTAGGCTGCAACCGGCGCGCGGCCGGATTTAAGCAAGCCTCCATTGGCAGGAACCGACAGTCCTTCGGCCCGTAGTTTGATAATACCCTGCTGGCGGATATTGATGGCGGCGTTTATGTCGCGGTCTCTTTCCGCATAACAGGCTGGGCACCTCCAGTTGCGCACCGACAACGGCAGGGACTCTACCTTGTGTCCGCAGCAGGAGCAGGTTTTGGAGCTGGCGAACCACTGGTCGATCTTGATCAGATATTTACCCTGCTCTTTCGCCTTGTATTCCAGTTTCTGAATCAGGCTGCACCAGCTTGCGTCTGCGATGTGCTTAGATAGCTTTCGATTCTTCAGCAGGTTTTTGACTTTTAGTGTCTCGACTACCACCGCTTGGTTTTCGTCAATAAGCTGTCGGGACAGGTTGTGCTGGAAATTAGCACGGGTATTCGCTAGACGCTCGTGCGCCTTAGCCAGTTTCAGCCGTGCCTGCGCACGGCCTTTGCTGCCCTTCTGGCAGCGCGAAAGGGCTTTCTGTTTGCGTCGCAGGTTCGACTGAGCGCGTTTCAGGAACCGAGGGTTATCAGTCTTATTCCCCTCCGAGTCGATAGCAAGATGGGTCAGCCCCATATCGACGCCCAGCACGGCATCAACGGTGTGCAATGGGGTGGGGGCTTCCATACTGTCCTCGACCAACAGCGAGGCGTAGTATTTCCCTGTGACAGTGCGTGACAGGGTGATGCTTTTAATAGCGCCTGTGATCTCGCGGTGGATACGCGCTTTGATCGGCCTCATCTTCGGCACTTTGATCCAGCTCTCACCCGCACTGACGCTCATGCAGTGGTAACTGGACTGCTTCCCGTGCTTGCGCTTGAACTTCGGGTAACGCGCTGGGAGCTTCGGGTCGAAGAAATTCTGAAAGGCTTTATCGAGGTTGATACAGGCTTGCTGCAAGGCAATCGAGTCAAAATTCTTGAGCCAATGATACTTGCGGGACTTCTTCGCCACCGCCAGCAGTGGCTTGAGGTCTTTCTTAGCGCGGAGTTTCGCGCCATGCCGCCGATACTGTGAACTGATGATATGCAGTGCCTTGTTGTACACGAACCGCGTAGCGCCGAACTGACGGTTAAGGAACTCCGCCTGCTCAGGTGTCGGGTAGATGCGTACTTTCGTGGCCTTTAACATTTCAGTGCTCATAGATAGAATACAGCTATTATAGGCTTTAAGAAGGCAATTTAAAATGGGTGTACAAGATCATCCACCACTGAACGACTACCTGAAAAAACGTCACAGCGTTACGAAGTTAGTTGTACACCTGATCTTCACCACGAAGTACCGCCGTAAGCTGTTTGACGGTTACATGATCGAGCAACTGCGTGAAGCGTTTGAGTCGGCCTGCGAGAAGCTGGAGTGTGATCTGGTTGAAATGGATGGTGAGGGTGATCACGTCCACTTGCTCGTAAGTTATCCGCCCAAGCTGGCAGTTAGTGTGCTGGTGAACAACCTGAAATCTGTATCGTCACGCCGTATACGAATACTCAACACGCACATACCACGGCAGAGTAAAAGTGGGGCGGTGTGGTCACGCTCATACTTCGCATGTAGCGCCGGAGGGGCGACCATTGAGACTCTACGCGAGTACGTTCAGAGTCAGGCCACGCCTGAGTAGAACCGCTGCGCGGTTCCCGCTTGTATCCCCGCCCGATTGGGCGAGGGTTTACGCGGGATTTTGCTAAAAATATATTTTGACGTTTTTTGTAAATGTAGATATTTTGTTAGTCATTACGGTTGATGCTGCCTATCTGAAAATGAAGAAGCTGGCTCGCTAGTGCTTTCGGAAGTACAGGCAATGGCGTTGTAGCGAGTTCGTGGGAGGCGCGGCCAGCGTTTGAGAGCACGCTCTAATGTCATGGCAAAAAGGAAAACAAGATGAGTGAGTTACCCGATATTTTGATACCTGACGCATTTATTGGCGGAGAGTGGTGCGGTGCTGACAAGCGCTTTGCGGTCACTAATCCGGCAAATGGTGAGCTATTAGCAGAAGTCCCTGACCTGGATGCTGATGGTGCACGGGCAGCAGTTGCCGCAGCAGAGGCAGCAGGACATGGCTGGAAAAAGCGTACTGCGAAAGAGCGTGCAACGCTGTTGCGCGCCTGGTTCGACGCCATCATGGCGCACCAGGAAGACCTGGCTCGGCTAATGACGTTGGAGCAGGGCAAACCACTGGCAGAGTCCCGCGGTGAAGTGGCGTATGGCGCGTCATTTGTCGAGTTTTATGCCGAAGAGACCAAGCGCATGGCCGGTGAAACTTTGCCGGGACATGGTGTCGATAAGCGCATTCTGGTGTTTCGCGAACCGATTGGCGTTGTGGCCGCCGTTACGCCCTGGAACTTCCCGCTGGCAATGATCACCCGTAAGTGCGCCCCCGCTTTAGCGGCAGGCTGTACGGTGGTTATCAAACCTGCAGAAGCAACGCCACTAACGGCGTTGGCGGTGGCGCGCTTGGCTGAGCTTGCTGGCCTGCCCGCTGGGGTGATCAATGTGGTCACTGCCAGCCAGCCTGCACCCATTGGAGAGGTGCTAACCACCGATCCGCGCGTGCGTAAGTTCTCTTTCACAGGCTCCACACCGGTGGGTAAGAAGCTGCTCGCTCAGTGTGCCGGTACGGTCAAAAAAGTATCGTTGGAGTTAGGCGGTAATGCACCTTTCATCGTGTTTGATGACGCTGACCTAGACGCCGCCGTTGAAGGAGCTGTTGCCTCTAAGTATCGCAATTCTGGCCAGACCTGCGTGTGTACCAACCGCTTCTTGGTTCAAAGCGGCGTTTACGAGGCATTTGTTGAAAAGTTTGCCAAGCGCGTGGCGCAACTGAACGTGGGCAATGGGCTAGATGAAGGCGTTATGCAAGGCCCACTGATCAATCAGGCCGCGGTTGAAAAGGTCGAGTCCCACATTGGCGATGCGTTGGAAAAGGGTGGGCGGTTGGTCTGTGGTGGCAAGCCTCACACGTTGGGCGGTACTTTCTTCGAACCCACGATTATTGCTGATGTGACCGACAATATGCGGGTTGCCCGTGAAGAGACGTTTGGTCCTTTAGCGCCTGTGTTCCGTTTCGAGACCGACGAAGAAGCCATTGCCATGGCGAATGCGACTGAGTTCGGGTTGGCAGCTTACTTCTATGCCCGTGACTACCGCAGAATTTGGCACGTAATGGAAGGGCTGGAGTACGGAATGGTTGCGGTTAACGAGGGCATTCTGTCTACCGAGCTAGCGCCCTTTGGTGGGGTGAAAGAGTCTGGGCTGGGCCGTGAAGGTTCACGTCATGGGCTTGATGAGTTTACTGAGTTGAAATACGTCTGTGTTGGCGGCCTATAAGCGATTTTCACTAATTAACTGAGGAATGCAGTAAATGAAGATGAGCAATGCACAGCTGAATGAGCTTAAACAGAAATATGTCGCTAATGGTGCCGCCAGCCCTGCAACGCAATTTGCGGACCGTGCTGAAAACGCGATTATCTGGGATGCGGATGGTAACCGTATTATTGATTTCGCGGGTGGTATTGGCGTGCTTAATATCGGCCATTGCCATCCCAAAGTCGTCGAAGCGGTTAGGGAGCAGTTGGGCCGGGTGATGCACACTTGCCAAACCGTTATTCCTTACGAAGGCTACGTGAAAGTCGCTGAAAAACTCAGTCAGCTCACGCCTGTGCGCGGCCATGGCAAAGTCATGCTGGTTAACTCCGGGGCTGAAGCGCTAGAGAATGCCGTTAAGATTGCGCGTGCCGCCACCGGCAAGAATAACGTGATCTGCTTCGATGGCGGCTACCATGGCCGTACCTTTATGACCATGGCAATGAACGGCAAAGTGGTGCCTTACTCGGCTGATTTCGGCAGCATGCCTGGGAATGTTTTCCGTGCGCCTTACCCCGTTCCGTTCCACGGGGTAAGCGAAGAAGACGCCATCCGCGGTCTTAAAATGACGCTGAAGACCGATGCCAACCCAAGAGATACCGCGGCTATCGTGATCGAGCCTGTGTTGGGTGAAGGTGGGTTCTATCCTGCACCGGCCAGTTTCCTTAAAGCGGTACGTGAAATTTGCGACGAGCACGGCATGCTGATGATCGTCGATGAAGTTCAGTCTGGCTTTGGCCGTACCGGCAAGCTGTTTGCCATTGAACACAGTGGTGTTGAGCCTGACCTCATGACCATGGCTAAGAGTATGGCCGGTGGCATGCCGATTTCAGCCGTCGTGGGAACGGCTGAGCATATGGATGCGTGTGGCCCTAACTCGCTGGGTGGCACCTATTCAGGCAGTCCGGTTTCTTGTGCGGCTGTGTTAGCGGTGCTTGAAGTATTCGAAGAAGAAAAGATTCTTGAGAAGAGCCAAGCCTTAGGAGAAGTGCTGGGGCAGCGCTTTACCCAGTGGCAGCAGCGCTTTGCTTGTGTCGAAAACGTGCGTCACTTAGGTTCGATGGCGGCATTGGATCTTGTTGCCGCTGATCAAACCCCCGACCCAGAGCTTGCAGCGGCCATGTGCAAACGTGCCCGGGAGAAGGGGCTTATCCTGCTGTCGTGTGGGCTTTACGGTAATACGCTCCGCTTCTTGATGCCGGTCACTATTGAAGACAGCATCCTTGAAGAAGGATTGGCGATTGTTGAAGAATTGCTCGAAGAGCTTACAGCGTAATATCTAGCGTCTCATTGGTTAGTTAAGCGCCAATAGAAGCGTTTGTAGAGAGCGCTGATAAGAGTATTGATCAAGATGCGCGTCAAACCTCGTACTTCTAGTGCGAGGAAGGAAAGCGCGAGGCGCGCTAGCGCCTCTATTTGACAGGCTAAATACAACACACTAGATTTGTCGCATGACTACCGTCTTTCGCGCCTACCGCTATCGTTTCACCCCAACGCCCGAGCAGGCTGACCAGCTGGCTCGGACGTTCGGTTGCGTGCGGTACGTCTACAATCACTTTCTGCGCGAACGCACGGATGCCTGGTTCGAGCGCCAGGAGCGCACGGGCTACAACGCCACCGCCAAGGCACTCACGGCCCTCAAGAAGCAGCCGGACACCGCTTTTCTGGCCGAGGTGTCCAACGTCTGCCTCCAACAGTCGCTGCGCCATCTGGACAGGGCGTTCGCCAACTTCTTCAAAGGCCAGGCTCGCTATCCCAGCTTCAAGAAGAAGCGCCGCAAGCAGTCGGCGACCTACATGGCCAACGGCTTTCGCTGGCGCGATGGTCAGTTGTGGCTGGCCAAACAGAAGGACCCGCTGAACATTCGCTGGAGCCGACGCTTCAGCGGTGAGCCCAGCAGCATCACCGTCAGCCTCGACACCGCCGGTCGCTACCATGTCAGCTTCCTGGTGGAAGAGGAGCAGGCGGCATTGCCGGTCACGCCGAAGATGGTCGGGCTCGACCTGGGGCTGACGCATCGCGTCATCACCAGCGATGGCAACAAGATCCCTAATCCGCGCTTCATCCGGCAGACAGAGCGCAAGCTGGCCCGCGCCCAGCGGGCGCTGTCGCGCAAGCAGCGCGGCTCGAACAACCGGGCCAAGGCCCGGCTGAAGGTGGCACGGCTGCATGCCAAGCGGGCTGACCAGCGCCGCGATGCCACTCACAAGCTCACCACGCAGCTCATTCACGAGAACCAAGTCATTGCTGCCGAGAGCTTGCAGGTCAAGAACCTGCTCCAGAACCGGTCACTGTCGAAGGCGATCAGCGATGTGGGCTGGCACCAGATCACGCTCCAGCTTGCCTACAAGGCCGAGTGGTATGGGCGCGATTTCGTGCAGATCGACAAGTGGTATCCCAGCTCGAAGCGCTGTTTCCACTGTGGCCACATCGCCGAGTCGATGCCGCTGAATGTCCGCACCTGGGATTGTCCGTCATGTGGCACCCAAGGCATCGACCGCGACATGAATGCTGCCCGCAATATCTTGCAGGCCGGCAAAGCGATCCTTGCGGGAGCAGACAAGCTCCGTCATCACGAGAAAACTACCGTGGGGCACACGGGAGGTTAAGCCTGTGGAGCCTGTGTAAGACCGGCGGTGCCATCACCGAAGGCAACGGGCAGTGAAGCAGGAACCGGGAAGGCGACAACCCGGGAATCCTCTTCCTTCAGGGAGAGGAGGATTGTCAAATAGAGAGTATTGATAGGAGCCGATGCAGCTAGTCTGCATCGGCTTTTTTTATTGCTTGTTGCCGTTGTTATTGAGTGCCAGGGCAGAACACGTTCAAACAGCTGTTACAAGGTGTGCTATTATTTTGACCCACTTTGCAAAATGCATACTCATGAATTCATCTTTCTTCCCAGACGAAAAGGCGGATGCCAAGGAAAACTTGGGTATTCGTGCTTACAAGCTACTTAAGATAGATATTATTAAAGGCACTTTTCAGCCTGACGAAAAATTGCGTATGAGTGTGCTTAAAGCACGCTATGACCTGGGTATTGGTCCTCTGCGAGAAGCACTTTCCCAGCTTGTTGCTGAGCATTTAGTGGTGGCAATTAGCCAACGTGGCTATCGTGTGGCACCCATGTCGCTCGCTGAGCTTAACGATATTTACGATGCCCGGGCGCAAGTTGAAGCGATGATGTTGGGGCTTGCGATAGAGCGTGGCGATGATGCCTGGGAAGCTAATATCTTGGCAAAGTCTTATCAATTAGCAAAGCTGACGGAAATGAGTTCGACAGAAGGGCTATTAGATATTTGGGATAGACGACATAGTGATTTTCACACCGCGATGGTCGTTGGTTGTAACTCTCCGCATTTGATGAAAGTGCGCGCTGGGCTGTTTGATAAAGTTCAGCGCTACCGTTTTTTGTGGCTTAAAGAAACCGTGTTTTCTGCTCAAGCCCTTGAAGCAAAGCGCCAAGAGCATGCCGCTTTAGTAGACGCCACCCTTGAGCGCCGCAAGGATGAAGCAGTGGCATTGATGCACGAACACTTGATGTCTCCTGTGCCGATTATTGCGCAGGTAATGCGCCAACAAAGTGTCGCATAGGGCAACAGAAGGCAGCGCAGAAACGCTAAAAGAAAAGGCCCTAATCATTAGGGCCTTTTTAGTTGGGTTGCTGTTCGTTAGCCGTTTGATACGCTTGTTTAGAACAGTAAGTTGGGCAACCACAGCGCAATACTTGGGAATAGTACGATAATTGCTAATCCCACTATCTGTAGAGCAACATACGGCAGTGCTGAACGATAGATATCGACGATAGTAATGGACTTTGGCGCGACTGATCGCATATAGAACAGGTTATACCCAAAGGGCGGTGTCAGATAAGCGGACTGCATACTTATAATAAACAGCACCGCAAACCAGGTAGTATCGAACCCTAAGTCACGTACGATTGGCACATAAAGCGGAATCGTGATGAACAGGATCGCAAAGTCATCGAGAAACATGCCCAGTGCAAAAAAGCTAATCAGCATGATGATGATGACGGTATAGGGCGACAGCGAGAAGTCATTAATAAAATCACTGACGATCATACCGGCGCCTAAGCCCATATAGATACGGCTAAAGAATACCGCGGCAATGGCAATCCAGAGCAGCATACCGGTTATTTTGGCCGTGCTGAGCATCGCGTAGCGCAGCAGGCTCCAGTTAAGCCGACCTCTCAGCGCTGCAATCAGCATGGCACCGCCAGCCCCGACTGCAGAGGCTTCGGAAGGCGAGGTTACCCCTCCGATAATGCAGCCCAATACGGCAGTGACCAAAAGGCCTGGGGCAATAACGTGGCGCAAAGACATCAGCTTTTCTTTGGCACTAAAGCGTTCTTCTACTGGCGCAGCGGGACCTAGAGAAGGGTTTATGCGGCAGCGTATCAATATATAGGCCATGTAAATAGCGGCAAGCATTAGGCCAGGCACTAAGCCAGCAGCAAATAGCTTTCCTACCGATTCACGGGCCAGAAACGCATAAACAATCATCAAGATGCTAGGCGGGATGAGAAAACCTAATGCCCCACCTGCCATGATAGTGCCGGTGACTAGCCGCTTGTGATAGCCCCGCTTGAGCATTGCCGGTAATGCAATGATCCCTAGGCTGACGGTAGCTGCCCCTGAGACTCCCGCCATGGCAGCGATAAGGGCGCAGATCAGAATGGTGCCTATCCCGAGCCCGCCAGGAAGGCTGCCCATCAGCTTATGCATCATCTCGAAAAGATCATCGGTAATACCGGAACGTTCCAGTACCAATCCCATAAAGATGAACAGCGGGAGGGCCACCAGGAGAAAGTTGTCCATGGTGCTGTATGCCGATGAGAGCAAGAAGTCCAAGCCACCAGGGCCAAACATCATGTAGGCACTTCCCATGCCCGATATCATCAACGCCCACGCTAGCGGAGCGCCTATTGCCATTAGGACGATCATGGAGAGAAACATGATCGCCGTAATTATCATGGGGTCTAAATTTAACATAGGGATACCCTTTGCATGGCATATCCACAAGGACGTGCCGGGGTGTGTCTCTTATTTTTCACGGTAAAACCACGTTGAAATAGAGCGAGGGTTAAGCAGCACTCTGTTTAAACAGAGACGGGCTGTATTTAATCAGCGTCGCTAATGTCGTCTCGCGGATCATCATAGGGAATGCCAAGTAAACGCACGATGGCCCTCACTAGCTCTGCTACGCTCTGCAGAATTAGCAATCCAACGGCAATTGGAATGGTCGCTTTTATCGGCCAAAGCGCTGGACGCCAAATGCTTCGGTTGGAATACTCACCAATTAGCCAGGAGCGGTGGGCAAATTCCACGGCCATGGTGAAAAATACGCTCAGCACCAAGATACCCAGTGAGAACACAATCACGTCACACAACGCCTGCATGCGGAAGGGCAGCAGGCGATAGATGACATCACTGCGCACGTGGCTTTGGTGGCGTAAGGTATAGCTGCCAGCCAGGATACTCAGCGCACCGAAGAACATCGTCGCTAGTTCGTGCCCCCACACAGTGGGGGCATTGAGTACATAGCGAGCGACTACTTCATAGAGCAGTACACCGATAATACCTAGCGTCAGCCAAGCGGTGACTCGTCCGACCCAGTCGGAAAGCCCATCCTGAAAGCGTAGATATCGGTTGATCTTACTCACTCAATCTTCCTTGCGCTTTGGCGTTATTAATCAAGATTTCAACGGCTTGGGCATTTCGCTCAGAGCGTGCCGCTTCCTCTTCCCAAATCGGCAAAGATGCTTCGGCTAGGCGCTTTGAATCTTCTGCTGGCAGGGTGGCGAATTCAAACAGCTCACCTTCATCGATGATGCGTTGGTTGCCTTCTTCAAGCCAGTTGTGAACGTCTTCCAGGTACTGAGCTAGCTCATCTACCAAGATTTGCTGCTGCTCTTCGCTCATCCGTTCCCAGGTGCGGGGGTTGATGAATGCGTTTTCTGTCCAGCCTGGGTTGAGTAAGTTGATATCGGTGTAGTAGCCCGCTACTTCATTAATTCGTAGCTGTTCGTACTCAACAGGGCCACCGTAAATAGCACCGTCGATAACGCCTGTCGAAAGCGCAACGTAGAGCTCTTCACCAGGAATAAAGGCTGTTGGGATATCGAATTTTTCCAGCACCGTTGCAATGGAGCTGGTTGCGCGGATGCGCATGCTGGAAAGATCTTCTAGGCTGGAAACAGGCTCTCGGGTGACTAGACCATAATCGCTACCAAAGCCGCGGCCAATCAGCTTAACGCCTTGCTCTTCGTAAGCTTCTGCGATGAGTTCATCAAGGCCTTGGTTGGCAAATATATCGTGTGCTTCTTCAGCGCTTACCCATGCTCCAGGTAGGCCCCCTTCGATAGTGCCGATACCAACAGTGCCAGGCCAGTAACTACCCACACCATGGCCGATATCAATGCTCCCACGGGCAACAGCTTCGACAAACTGGTCGCTGCTGACTAGCTCGCCGCCACGGAAAAATTGAATGTTGATAGTGCCATCACTCGCTTCACTTACCCGTTCCCGCAAATCAGCTGCAATCTGATCCACTTCGGTGCCATAAAACGTGTGCATGCGTAAACGAACGGTATCGGCATAGAGCGCTTGGCTAGCCATGATGGAAGCGGCGATGGACGTCGCTAGGGCGCATTTCACGGATGTTGAGAGCTTCATAAAACCTCTTTGTTGGTAGCGATTAGAGTTATAGAGGGCATCCATGCTTCAGTTTCGAAACCATGTTGCGCCCCCAGTTTAATCACACGCATGGTGCTCAGGCTATAAAAAATTTCTATAAAATCGTCTAACATCAACATTTTTGCATTACGTTGACTGATGTCAAACCAAACTGAAACTGCGTCTATAAATTAATTTTTTATTAATTTTAATTTAGTTATTGTGTTTTTGAGCGATAGATTGCTGATCAGGTGTATTAGGTAAGCGTTGATAAACGGTGTAGCCAACAGATCGTCGAGTCTGTTATTGGCCTAAATTATCTTTGGATGTGGCTTGAGGCAGCACTTGAAACAGGGATTGGAATATTGGCGGGGTTT